>JAHWKB010000172.1 GCA_019348115.1 Actinomycetota bacterium
GCGGCGTCGGGTTCGCCGAGGTCGATGGAGAGCGTCCGGGTCCGGACGCCGTGTTCGGCGGCCAAGGTGCCGGCGAGCGCGGACAGGGCATCGGCCCGCCGTGCCACGAGCGTGAGGTGGAAGCCCTCAGCGGCGAGTCGGCGGGCGATCTGCTCGCCGATGCCGGAGGACGCGCCGGTGACGACGGCCCAGGGGCCGTACCGGCGGGATCGGTCGGAGGTCATGCGGGTAGCTCCTCGGTTCTCGTCCGCCGCGGCGCGACGGACGTCGGTTCGGTGCGGCCGGGCGGTCACGCGGCCGCGGTGGTCACACGGCGGCCCGTCGGTAGGCCCTGGAGGACAGCGCGAGTCCGACCGCGGCCACGACCGCGCTCGCCACGAGCGATCGGACGATCGCCTCGCCGGACGGCGTGCCGAGCACGAGCGCCCGTGCCGCGTCGGAGGTGAGCGACAGCGGGTTCAGCTCGGTGAACGCTTGGATCCAGCTCGGCATGGTCTCCGTCGGGATGAACGCGCTCGAGGCGAACGTCAACGGGAACAGCAGGTTCATGCCGGCCATCTGGGTCGCCTCCGGGTTCCGGACCGTGATGCCGATGAACTGGAAGAGGAACGAGAAGGCCCAGCCCATCGCGAGCACCACGCCGGCGGCCCCGACCGCCTCGGCGACCGAACCGCGGAACCGGAAGTCGAAGGCGGCGGCCGCCACGGCGACGACAGCGGCGATCTGGAGCACGTTCACGGCGAGGTCCGACACGCTGCGTGCACCCAGCACGGACCATCCGCGCACGGGGAGGGACCGGACCCGGTCGAGCATCCCGCTCGACACGTCGGTGGCCATGGCGACGCCAGAGGCGAGGCCGTTGAAGACCACCGCGACCGCGACGATCGCCGGCGTGAGGAAGTCGATGTACGTGACGCCGGCGGGGAAGGCCGGGTTGTCCGCGATGCCGCGGAACACCTGGCTCATGAAGACGAGCATCATCAGCGGGAGCGCCAGTGCGAAGGTCGCGACCATCGGCACGCGGACGATCTTGCGCGCGTTGCGTGCCGCCAGGGCGGCGACCGCGGTGGTCGGACGCGCGCCCGCAGACATGCGACGACCGGCGTCGGGCCGAGGGGCCGCGGCGCGGGTGAGGACGGGAGGGACGGCCACGGTCACGCTCCTGCTGCGGTCACGGTGAGGAACACGTCGTCGAGCGTCGGCTCGGTGATCTCGAGGCCGCCGAGCGCGAGGCCGAGCTCGTGGATGCCGCCGACCAACGCCGTCGCAACGGCGGCGTTCGGGACGCGCACGAGGACGTGGTCGGGGCTGCCGTTGGCCTCCACACGCAACGACAGCGATGCGGCGAGGCGCTCGAGCTCGGGCCGCGAGTCCGCGGCGACCCCGGAGAGGTCCACGATCCGACCCCCCAGGCGGTCCTTCAGCTGGCCGGCGGTGCCGTCCGCGACGACCGTCCCCCCGTGGAGGACCACGATGCGGTCCGCGAGCTGGTCGGCTTCCTCCAGGTACTGGGTCGTGAGGACCACCGTCGCGCCACCGGCGACCACCTCGCGTACGACGTCCCACAGCGCGAGGCGGCTCTGCGGGTCCAGACCGGTCGTGGGCTCGTCGAGGACGACGACCTCCGGGCGTCCGATCAGGCTCGCGGCCAGATCGAGGCGGCGGCGCATCCCGCCGGAGTAGCCGCCGGCGCGGCGGTCCGCGGCATCCGTGAGCGCGAAGCGCTCCAGCAGGGCTGCGGCGTTCGTGCGCGCGTCGGCCCGCGACTGACCGAGCAGGCGACCGATCAGGGTCAGGTTCTCCCGCCCGGTGAGGTCGGCGTCGACCGCTGCATACTGGCCGGTCACCCCCACGCGGGAACGGACCTCGGCCGGCGCTCGCCGGACGTCGTGGCCGGCGACCTCCACCTGGCCCTCGCTCGCACGCAGCAGCGTCGCGAGGATGCGCACGAACGTGGTCTTGCCGGCGCCGTTGGGACCGAGCAGTCCGAAGACCGTGCCGGGCTCGACGGACAGGTCGACGCCGGCGAGGGCCTCCACCGCCCCGAAGCGGTGGCGGAGGCCCGCGACGCGGATGGCGGGTGTGCCCACATCGTCTCCGTACTCTCGTTTGGACTGTCGTACAGACCATAGTACACGAACGTCTAGACGCGTGTCCAGACTCCCGTACGAAGAGGAACGGATCCGCTCGCCGTCCGCTCCGCGGACGCCGTCGCCGACCGCGGTCAACCGCGTGCGGCGAACCCCTCGAGCAGCTGCGGGACGACGCGGTCGGCGACGGCGTCGGCGTCGAGCGTGCCCCCGACCGTGTGCATCATCGCGACGATCGTGACGGACCCCATGGCGACGAGCGCCCCCTCGGTGGGGTCGAAGACGGCCAGCGAGCCGTCCGCCTGGCCGGCGATGAGGATGTCGCGCAGCGGTCCGATGACCGCGTCCTGGGCCTGTGCCATCACCTGGCCGGCGGCACCTTCGATCGCCATCCACCCGAGCATCCGTGTGCACAGCGCTTCGTGCTCGGCGTACACGCGCAGCAGGGCGCGGAGCGCCGCCTCGAGCCGTTGGGCGCCGGAGCCCTCGAGCGCAGCTGCCTCGGCGATCGCCTTCGTGCCACGCTCCAGCTTCTGCGCGAGCAGGAAGGCGATGACGTCGTCCTTGCCGCCGAAGTAGTAGTAGAGCGTCGCGCGCGGGGTGCCGGTGAGCTCGGAGAGGTCGTCGATGCGGACCTCGCGGCCGGGGGCGAGGATCTGGTCACCCACCTCCCACAGGCGGTCGGCGAGCTCTGGTGGCGGCGTCTTCATGACGTCAGCGTATCTGGACGGCTGTCCAACCCGGGGCCGCGCGCTACGGCGCCGACGCCCCGGAGATGAGCGCCAGGGCGTCGCGCAGCAGCACCGTGAAGCCCGGCAGGAGGTCGGGGTCACCGGACACCACCTCCAGGTGATCGGCGAAGAAGCCGTCGAAGCCGAGGTCGCCGTACCCGAGGTCGAGGAACGCCTCGAGCGTCGTGCTGACCACCAGTCCAGCCTCATCCGGCTGCCCGTAGCGGACCGTCACGTCGCCGGTGTCGATGGCGATGTCGAGTGCTTCGTCGCCCACGGTCAGACCGATCGCGGCGACGAGGTCGTCGGGGACGACGCGTCGGAGGCTCTCCTGGAGCGCCACCGCGACCCGCCGCAGGTTGGCGGGGCGCGCGTCGGCGTCCGGGGGGAACAGCGCCCCCAACCGCGCCAGCTCGAAGAGCAGGGGGGCGGTCCGCCGGCCGGCGTCGGTGAGCTCGTAGACGTGCGCGCCGAAGTCCGCGTCGCGTCGGCGCACGAGCCCATCGTCCTCCAGGCGACGGAGTCGGTCCGTCAGGAGGTTGGTCGCGATGCCCGGCAGGCCCGGCTCCAGGTCGCTGAAGCGCGCTGGCCCGGCGTGCAGGTCGCGGAGCACCAGCAGCGTCCACCGGTCACCGAGGTGGTCGAGGGTCCGGGCGATGGGGCAGAGCAGCTGGTAGCGACGCGCAGCCATCAGCGTCCCCGCTGCAGGCGTGGGACGTCCGTGTGCTTGACACCCATAACTTTACTTTCTATTGTGACTACTTGAATATCTACTGTATCGAACCGAGGAGTCCGGAGATGTCCGAGATCGATGTCCTGCTCGACCAGCACCGGGGGGCCCGCCACGACGCGTCCTCCATCCCGATCATGCCAAGGCTGTCGACGGTCGTGGTGTCGTGCCTCGATGCCCGCGTCGATCCCGTCCACCTCTTCGGCCTCGCGCCCGGCGATGCGGTCGTGCTGCGCAACGCCGGTGGCCGTGTCGATGAGGCGGTGCTGCGCGATGTGAGCCTGCTCCGGGTGTTCACCGCCGCCGCGAGCGGGGGGAGCCGGTCGCCGGAGCTGGTGGTCGTCCACCACACCGACTGCGGGACGGCCCGACTCGGCGACCCCACGGTCGCGAGCGCCGTGGCTGGCCCGGTGGGTGCCGACGCGGACGCGGTCGCAGCCATGGCCGTCACCGATCCGTGGGCGACCGTGCGGCACGACGTCGGCGTCGTCAGGGGGCGGTTCCCCGGCCAAGTGGCGCACGGGTACGTGTTCGACGTCGCGACCGGCGAGCTCCTCACCGCGGCCGAGTGCGAGACCACCGCATGACCGGTGCCGCTGCCGTCGCGCGCGTCGAGGTCGATCGCGACCTCTACCCGTTCCGCAGTCGCTTCCTGCGGACGACCTCCGGAGCCACCGTCCACTACGTCGACGAGGGCGAGGGCGACCCGACGCTGCTGTTCCTCCACGGCAACCCGACGTGGTCCTTCCTCTACCGGGACCTCATCGCTGGTCTCCGCGACCGCGTCCGTTGCGTCGCCATCGACTACCCCGGCTTCGGGCTCTCGAGCGCAGCCGACGGGTTCGACCATCGCGCCGAGTCGCAGCACGAGGTGGTTCGCGAGGTCGTCGACCAGCTCCGCCTGGATCGGATCGTCCTCGTCGTCCAGGACTGGGGCGGACCGATCGGGCTGGCCCTCGCCGAGCGGCGACCGGAGCTCGTCGCCGGCATCGTGGCAGGGAACACCTTCGCGTGGCCGCTGGCTGGCGACCGGCGGATGGCGACGTTCAGCTGGATCATGGGAGGGCCGCTGGGGTCCGCGGCTGTCCGGTCGTTCAACGGCGTCTGGCGCTTCTTCATGTGGCGCGGCTTCCGTCGACGACCTCCGGCGCCGGTGATGGCGATGTACGCGGCGCCCTTCCGCCACGGTGACCGTGGTCCGACCGCCGTGTTCCCGCGTGAGCTCCTGCTCGCCACCGATCTCCTGGTCCGCGCCGAGCGCGGTCTCGAACGACTCGCCGACCGGCCTGCGCTCCTGCTCTGGGGCGAGCACGACTTCGGCTTCCGTGCCGCCGAGCGTCAGCGGTGGGAGGAGGCCCTGCCTCGGCACCGCACCGTCTCGCTCGATGCCTCGCACTTCTGGCCCGAGGACCAGCCCCAGGTCGCCGTCACCGAGATACGCCGTTGGCTCGACGAGACTCCCGGCCTGGCGGACGGGAGGGACTGAGCGGATCAGCGGTGTCCCGTGTCGCCGCCGGCTGGGGCCGCGGGCAAGCGCGCGCGACCCCAGCCGTGGGGCGACTACTGGCGGACGAGTTCGAGGTGGAACTCGAGCTCGATCTCCTTCGAGACGAGCAAGCCGCCGGTCTCGAGTGCCATGTTCCAGGTGAGGCCCCAGTCCTCGCGGTTGACCCGTCCCGTGGCGT
>JAHWKB010000173.1 GCA_019348115.1 Actinomycetota bacterium
CGGCCCGCGTAGCGGACGTCGAAGTGCTGGACCGCGAGGCAGCCCATCGCGGCCATCTCGTGCGCCGCCGGGTGCACCATCATCGCGAGGTTGCAGCCGTCGAAGACGCCCTGCTCGAGCATGATGATCTTGCCGCCGCCGCCCTCCTCGGCCGGCGTGCCGAGCACGGTCACGGTGAGGCCCAGCTCGTCGGCGACCTCGGCGAGCGCCAGGCCCGCCCCGACGGCGGACGCGGCGATGACGTTGTGCCCGCACGCGTGGCCGATGCCGGGGAGCGCGTCGTACTCAGCGCAGATGCCGACGTTGAGGGGACCGCTGCCCGCGGTCGCGATGAAGGCCGTGTCGAGCCCGGCGACGCCGTGGCGGACGTCGAAGCCGTTGGTCGCCAGCACGTCGGCCACCCGCGCGGAGGAGCGGTGCTCCTCGAAGCCCACCTCGGGCTCGGCGTGGAGCGCGTGGCTGAGGCCGATGAGCGCCTCGGCGGCGCCGTCGATCCGCTGCCTCGTCGCCTGCTTGGTGTCCACCAGGGGCCCTTCCGTCGTCGGGGCGCCGACGCTACCGTCGCGCCGCTCACCGGCGGACGTGGACCGTGCCACCGCCACCGCGGCGACGGACCCCTGCGCAGGTCGAGGTGCACGCCGGCGGCCTCTACGGTGACGGCATCGGCGAGGCGATCGACGCGCTCCTCGCCCGCTGAGCGCGAGGAGCACCGTGACCGTCCCACGCATCGTCGCGTTCGACCTGATGGACACGGTCGTCCGGGATCCGTACCGCGAGGCGCTCGAAGCTGCCACCGGGCTGCCGGTCACCGACCTGTTCACGCGTCGCGACGGCTCCGCCTACCCGGCGCTGGAGCGCGGCGAGCTGCCCGAGGCCGACTACTGGGCGAGTTACGCCGAGGCCGGGATCCCCGTCGACGTCGAGGCGTTCCACGCGGCGCGGCGTGCCGGGTACCGCTGGCTCCCCGGCATGCGGGAGCTCCTCGCCGACCTCGAGGGCCACGTCCTCCGTGTGGCCGCGTCGAACTACCCGACGTGGATCGACGAGGTCGCGGAGGGCGTCCTCGGCGGCGTCTTCGACGACGTCCATGCGTCGTGCCACCTGGGCGTGCGCAAGCCGGAGGAAGCGTTCTTCGTCCGGCTCCTCGGCCGCCTCGACGCGTCCGCCGACGAGGTCGTGTTCGTCGACGACCGGGAGGCCAACGTCGCCGGCGCCCGCGCCGTCGGCATGCGCGCGCACCGCTTCGAGGGCGCGTCCTCGCTGCGCGCGTGGCTCCGCGACTGCGGGCTCGTGGTCTGATCAGCCGCCGCGGAGGAAGGCGCCGCGGTCGCTCACCCGGTCGGGGCAGGTGGTCATCATCGGGCTCCGCACGACCAGGTCGTTGTCGAGCCGCACCCGTGTGGACACGTCGACGCCGGCCGTCCGCGTGGTGACCGTCACGTCGCGGTAGACGTCCATCGCCCGCTCGGTGTAGTACTCGCAGTTGTCGAAGCGGACCTCGACGGTGAGCGTCGCCTCCTCGCCGGGGGCGAGCTCGACGGGCGTCCCCGGGGCGCCGACCGGGTCGATCATGGGCGCCGGTCGTCCGTCGAGGGAGATCCCGGTCACCGTCGTCGGGAGCCAGCCGTCGTTGCGGACGGGGACCAGCACCTCGGCGCGGTCGCCGTGGACGTACCGGAGCGAGTAGACCCCGCGCTCGTCGAACCGCTCGAGCATCAGGTGCGTCGCGTCCGCGTCGAAGTGCAGCGGTCCCGCCTGGACCACGTCGACCGGCGGCAGCGCCAGCGCGGCCGCAGCGACCACGGCGCCGAGCGCCGCGCCGGCGACGACGCCACGGATCCCGGTCCGCCGGCGCCGCGCCCGCGGCGTCTCCGGGAGCTCCCAGCGTGTGTCGCGGCCGTCCGCGGCGCGTGCGTCCCGGTCGGCGTCGGTGCGCACCAGCATGTCGCTCACGACGCGGCGGGACGGCGCCGGAGCCGCGTCGCGCCGCCCATCAGGCCGAGGCCGAGCAGGCCGAACAGCGCGACGGGGCCGCCGGTGGCGGGGAGCCCGCCGCCGGCGGTGTCGTCCGGAGCGGCGACCGGTGCCCCCGGCGCACCCGGTGCGGCCTGCTGGTCGTCCGGGGCCTCCTCGCGGCCGGCGGGCTCGCTCGGCGAGTCCATCCAGTCACAGCCCGTAGGTGACGGGTTGTCGTTGCGGTCGTACGCCGCGCACGGGACGAGCGACGCCGACTTGATCGGGTCCGAGGGGGTGAAGACCGAGCCGCCGCCCTCGCAGTCGGGGAGCCCGGTCGGTGAGGTCGACAGGTGCGGTGCGTTCGTCGTCGCGGTGCCGTCCTCGGAGCCGGTCGAGGGGTTGTCCTCCCAGCAGTTGCCCTCGCCTTCGCTGTCCCACCAGAAGTCGACGCCGTTGGGCTGGACGTAGCCGTCCGGGTGCATCCCCATGGTGTTGCCGGTCATGTGGTTGCCGTGGGACGTCTCGTACTGGTTGGCCGGGTTGAAGTCGTCGCGGAGCGCCGCCGGGACCCAGAACAGCATCACGCCCTGGCGCCAGTTGTCGTAGATGTGGTTGTCGTGCACGAAGTTGTAGTTGCCGCCGGCGAACATCACGCCGGTGCCCACCGGCACCGGGAACGCCGGGCAGACCACGCCGTCCTCGTAGCCGACGTCCGCGGGCCGCTCCGCCTGGCAGGGCCCGCCCTCCTGGACGTTCTCGTAGAAGTTGACGTTGTTGGAGTAGATGCGGTTGTTCTCGAGCCACGCGTGGTCCTGCGGCATGCCCGGGTGGTTCGGCACGAAGCTGTCGGTCACGTAGCCGGCGGCGTTGTGGTGCACCAGGTTGTCGTGGAAGTAGACCGAGTTGCCGGCGGTGCCCGAGAAGCCCAGGGCGTTGTGGTGGGTGTCGCAGCCGGAGATCTCGACGGCCCAGCGGTCGAGCGGGCCGGTCTCGGTCGAGTCGGCGTTCACGTCGGCCGCCGAGCCCGGGTAGACGCCCGAGTCACCGTTGTGGTGGGTCTCGCAGTCCTTGATGACACCGTGGTCGGACGCGAAGGTCAGGATCCCGTAGAGGTCGTTGTAGCGCGCGACCACCCGGTCGAGGACGTAGCCGTCGGTCTCGTGCACGTAGATGGCGTTCTCGCGGACGAGCTCGAAGGCCATGTTGCGGAGGTAGAAGCCGTCCGCGCGGTCGGCCTTCATGCCGTTGTGCTTCCGCCAGTCGCCGTCGGTGCCGAAGCCGCCCTGCAGCAGCGTGTCGCCCGGGTCCGCGCCGGTGCCCTCGATCTGCAGGTTGCAGAGCGGCTCGTCGGTGCAGGCGCGGTCCTCGTCCGCGGGGTCGTCGCCGGCGACCGTCACGAGGTTCACGACCTCACCGCATGCCACCTGCTGCTCGTACTCGACGACGCCGCCGTCGTACTCCTGCGCGCACGGTGCCTCGACGCTCGGCTCCTCGCGGTAGACGCCGGGGAGGACGTAGATGTTGGTGCCGCGCTCCGTGACCGCGTCGACGGCGGCCTGGATGTGCTCGAACTCGCACGCCGCGAGGAGTCGGCGGTTGAACGCCCGCAGCTTGGGGTCGCCGATCCGGGCGATGCGCTCCTCGGACTCGCCGGGCTTGCAGACGACGAGGTGCGGTGCGTTCGCGTCGAACTCCCGGTAGGTCGGGACCGGCGCCCCCTGGTCGGGGAACAGCGACTCGCGCTCCTCGTGCGCGGTCGCGACGCCGAGCGTCGACAGCACGAGCGCGACCACGAGCAGCAGGACGGTGGCGAGCGAGCGGACGTTCATGGGGCGGGCTCCCGAGCAGATACCGACAGGTACGTGATCGGGGTATTCGCCGTCCGAGGGCCGATCTCCCCCTCGGCGGAGGTCGTCATCCGGACAGGGCCGCCCGGACCTGCGGGTGCAGGGGCACGGTGGGCGGGACGACGAGCCGATCGAGGCGGACCTCGCCGGTCGCGACCCACCAGAGACGGGTCACGACGTCCCACTCCGGGGGGAGGTCCCGCAGCGCCGCGAGCGCCTCGGCGCCGGTGGCGGCGTGCCCCTCGCACCACAGCTCGAGCCCCCCCGCCAGCCCGCAGGCCCGGCACACGGCGTCCGCGCCCGCCGGGCCGCACGTCGGGGCGAAGCGCGGGCGCTCGCCACAGCGGTCGCACTCGCCGGCGTCGACCGCCTGTGGCCCGAGCTCCGGATCGGCCAGCCAGGGGTAGGCGGCGAGGAGCGCCGCCCGCAGGTCGCGTCGACGGGATCGGTCGAGCTCGGTCAGCGCTCGAGCACCACGGCGTCGGCCATCTTGTCGTGGAACCCCCGGTTGGCCGGGTCACCCGAGATCGTGACCGCGATGTAGATCGTGATGCCGAGGCTCGCGAGCGGACCGATCACGGGGACGAGGCCCAGGAGGAGCCACCAGTTCCGTCGGAACGCCTGCTCGGCCGAGATCCGCTGTCCCGCGACCGAGGTCACGGTCATGCTGAGCAGCCGCTTGCCGAGCGTGCCGCCCTGAGAGCTCTCGAGGAACACGAAGTAAGCGAGGTTCAGGACCGCGGTCAGGATCGAGTAGACGTAGCCGGCGGGGTCGAAGCCCAGCCCGAAGATGAGCACCAGGCCGACCGGGATGCCGACGATCAGCCCGTCGATGATCCGGGCGCCGAAGCGCTTCGCGAGCCCGCCGCCCACGGGGCCGGCGCCGGGGCTCCCCTCGCTCCAGGTCACCTCGTCCGCCCCGTACGAGGGTGCGGGCGGCGGCGGGGGAGGCGGCGGTTGCGTGCTCCCGGCGTCGTCGCCCGACCAGGACGGGGTGTCGTTGCTCACGGGTCCTCCACGTCGACCGGGGGCGGGTGCCGACCCTAGTGGCGGGCACCGGGGTCCGGGGGACGGTGCGGGCTCCGTACGATGCGCGCCCACCCGACAGGAGCACGCGCATGGCCACCTACCGCATCGCCGTCCTCGGAGGCGACGGCATCGGCCCCGAGGTGGTGGGCGAGGGCCTGAAGGTGCTCGACGCGGTCGAGTCGCTCGAGGGCTTCACCACCGAGCGGGTCGACTTCGACCTCGGCGGCCGGCGCTACCTCGCGACCGGCGAGGTGCTCTCCGACGAGACCCTCGACGAGCTCCGCGGGTTCGACGCCATCTACCTCGGTGCCGTCGGCACGCCCGACGTGCCGCCCGGGGTCATCGAGCGCGGCCTGCTCCTGAAGCTCCGGTTCGCGTTCGACCAGTACGTGAACCT
>JAHWKB010000174.1 GCA_019348115.1 Actinomycetota bacterium
GACGCCTCGACCGCGAACGACGCGCGCTCGAGCTCCTCGAGCGGGATGCGGTCCTTGGCCGACCGGTGCATGCCGTCGAGGACCTTCGAGCGCGAGAACGACGACAGCGTCCCGTTGCGCTTGCGGACGAGGAGGTCGGGGAGCTCGACCCGCTCGAAGGTCGTGAACCGGGCGCGGCAGACGACGCACTCGCGCCGGCGTCGGATCGCCTCGCCGTCCGTGCTCGGACGCGAGTCGACCACGCGGTCGTCGTCGGCTCCGCAGCTCGGGCAGCGCACGTCCGGGCCTCCCTTGGTCGGGCCGTCCTGGTCGGGCCACCGGGTCGGCCCCGGGTCGGCCCCGGGGTCGACGGGGAGGACGGTAGGCGTCGGGCGGGGCGTCTCCGAGCACCCGCTACCGTCCCGCGCCATGACCTCGACGACCACCCTCCCCGCCGGTCCCGCCTCCCTCGGTCTCGGGCTCGGCACCGACGCCGACATCGTGGACGGCGCCGTCCGTCGCGCGCTCGTGACGCCGCCCGACCTCCACGGTCCCACCGGCATCCTGCAGGGCGGGCTCGCCGCCGGCGTCCTGGCCGAGGCCGCCCGCCTCGCGGACCGCTTCGGGGCGCCGCTCACGAGCATCGACGCGCGCCTGCGACGGCCCACGCCCCTGGACGCCGAGCTCACCGTCGAGGTGCGCCGGTCCGCCGCGGCGCGCTTCGAGGTGCGCACGCTCGACGGTGCGGACGAGCTCGTCACCGGCACCGTGGAGTTCGCCGGCCACGACCCCGTCCCGCGCGTCGCCGACCTCGTCGAGCTCGGCCGCGTCCCGTTCCCCGAGCCCGTGGCGCAGGAGCGCTTCCCGGACTGCTGGGTGTGCGGGCCGGCGCACCCCGACGGGCTCCACCTCCTGCCGGCGTGGCACGCGCCCGACAGGATCTCGATCCCGTGGATCCCCGAGGACACGCTCGCCGACGACCGTGGGAACCTCCACCCGCTCGTCGTCTCGGCCGTCCTCGACTGCCCGACGGTGTGGGCGGCACGGCAGGCGTGGGAGGGGGCGGGGTTCGCCGGCGCGCTCCTCGCCGGCTTCCACCTCCGCGCCTTCGCCGACGCGCCGGTGGGGGAGCCGCTGCGTGTCGTGGCCCGCTTCGACGACGCCGACGGCCGCAAGATCCGGGCCCGTGCCGCGCTCGTCGACGAGGACGGCATCGTCTACGCGGTCGCGTCCGCGCTCCACCTCGGCGTGCGGGAGGTGCCGGCGTGACGTCCCGACGGATCGCCGACGTCCCGCACTACGGCGGGTCCCTCGACGAGATCCGGGCCATCCTGGCCCGCGGCACACCGGCGCTCTTCCTCGACTTCGACGGCGTCCTCGCCCCCATCGTGGACCGCCCCGACGACGCCGCCGCCCCGGGCGAGACGCTCGAGGTGGTCGCCCGCCTCGCGACCGCCGTGCCGGTCGCGGTCGTGAGCGGACGTGGGCTCGACGACGTCCGCGGCCGCGTCGACGTGCCCGGCATCACCTACGCCGGCAGCCACGGGTTCGAGGTCCTGGGACCGACCGGGGCACGCCACGACCGCACCGGGCCGTGGGTGGACGCCCTCGACGGCGCCGAGGCGTCCCTGCGGACCGAGCTCGGCGACCTCCCCGGCGTGGAGGTCGAGCGCAAGGCCGCGGCCATCGCGGTGCACGTCCGCAACGCCGCGGCCGACGACGCCGACCGTGCCGCCGCCGCGGCGCACCGCACGGCGTCGGGCGACCCCGAGCTCGAGGCCCACGACGGCAAGGCCATCGTCGAGATCCGGCCCGCGATCGACTGGCACAAGGGCCGCGTCGTCGAGCAGCTCCTCGGCGAGCTCGACGACCCCGACGCCGTGCCGATCTACCTCGGCGACGACACGACCGACGAGGACGCGTTCGCGGTCGTGAAGCCGCGCGGCATCGCCATCGTCGTCCGCGGCGAGGCCGACGAGCGCCCGACCGTCGCCGACTGGGCCGCCGAGGACCCTTCCGACGCCCGCCGCTTCCTCACCCAGCTCGCCGAGCTCGTCGGCGTGTAGCCGCGGTTCAGCCGAGGAGGAGGCGGACGGCGGCGATCGTGACGGCGACGAGGAGCAGGCGGACGAACACCTCCTCGCTGATGCGACCGAGGATGGCCTGGCCGACGCGGTTGCCGAGCGTGACGGTCACCGCGGCGGCCGCAGCCGCCCCGAGGTTGCCGACCGTGAGGATGCCGTTGACCAGGAACACGCCCGTCTTGAGCGCGTGGACCGTGCCGTTCGTGACCGCGTTGGTCGCGGCGAAGGCGCCCTTCCGGAGGCCCCGTGCGTGGAGGTAGGGCGCGTTGATCGGTCCCGCGCCGCCGACGGTCGCCGATAGCCCGCCCAGCGCGATCCCGACGGGGAGGCCGACCGGGGCGGCGACGGCCTCGGCCCGCGGGGGCTGATCGCGCCGCTCGCGGACCAGCTGGACCACCACGAACGTGAGCAGCAGCGCCCCCATCCCGATCTGGATGGCGCGACCCGGGAGCTGGGGGAGGAGGAGCGCGCCGGCGATCGCGGCGGGGACCGCGCCGACGAGGAGCCACCGCGCCGCGGGCCGGTCCACCTCGCCGCGGAACATCGCGAACCGGGTGCCGTTGCCGATCATCAGCACCGGCGCGGTGAGGCCAACGACCTCGCGCGGCTCGGCGACGAGGGACAGGAGCGCGACGAGCGAGATGCCTCCGCCGATGCCGGCGACCGTCGTGATCACCCCGGCCGCGAAGCCCCCGACCGCAGCCAGGACGACGAGGCTCAACCGCGGGTCACTCGCGGCGTTCGAGCAGGAACGTCTTGCCGGCGCGGCCGGCGTCGTCGGTCCAGTCGTTGACGACCTCGAGCCGGCCGTCCTGGCGACGCTGGATCCGCGCCCGGCCCGACCCGGTGATCACCTCGTGACCGCGTGGTCCGTCGTAGTCCTGCACGTAGCGGTAGACCAGCACGTCGCCGACGAGGATGCCGGCGAGCTCGCCCTCCGTGATGTCCCCCCCCGCGTAGCGCGCGAGCGCGCGTCGGCCCTCCTGGAGGAACTTGAACACCATGCCGTGCGCCGCGGGATGGGTCTCCTCGCCGGCGATGACCTCCTCGACCGTGAACGTGAGACCGTGGAGGTCGTAGCCGTGGTCGTCGGCGCGGTGCAGGCCCGCCTCCCAGTCGGCACGCGTCAGGGCGTAGCCCCACTCGGCGGCGTAGCGGCCGTCGACCTGCAGGTAGCTGTCGCGGTAGCGGGCCTCCATGCGGAAGCCGGCGGCGTTGAACGCCCGCTGCATCGGGACGTTGTTCTCGTGGGCCCGTCCCACGAGCCGCTGCAGGTCCGGGTACTCGGCGAAGTGGTGGTCGGCGAGCTGGCTCAGCACCTCCCGGCCGACACCCTTGCCGCGGTACCGGGCCGAGATGCGGATGTGCATCGTGCCGTCGCCGGAGCTCATGCCCTCGACGTAGGCGTACCCGGCCGGCTCGCCGTCGACGACGATGGCCCAGCCCCACAGGTCGTCGGAGGCCCACACGCCCTCGTCGAGCTCGGCGGCCAGCTTCTCCTCGTTCCAGCCGCGGCCGCGCGCGAGGTTCGTCGTGCTCGTCCGGTCGACCTCGACGAGCCACGGTGCGTCCTCGGACGTCAGCATCCGGAGGTGCACCTCGGGCCGTCGGTCCATCGCGGAGGGCTCCTGGCTGCCGATGTCGACCGGCGCGCTGGCGGGCGGAGGGAGCGGATGGGAGCGCCGCGAGGTGGAGCTCCCGGAGCACCCCCGGTCCGGGGACGCAGAGCCTACTCGCCCGGCCCGACGGCCGTCGGAGGATCGCTCGGATCGGACGCCTCTAGGCTCGCGGTCCCGACCGACCGGAGGACCCGTGGCAGCGATCGACCCACGTCCCGCGACCGAGCTCGCCGCGACCGTGCGCGCCGGCGAGGTGACCGCGGTGGAGCTCGTCCGTGCCGCGCTGGACCGCATCGACGCGCTGGACGGACGGATCGGCGCGTTCGAGGTCGTCCGACGCGAGGCTGCCCTGCTCGAGGCGGCGGACGTGGACGCACGGACCGACCGTGCGGAGCTGCCGCTCGCCGGCGTCCCGGTCGCCATCAAGGACGTGGTCGATGTCGAGGGTGAGCGCACGCGGCACGGCTCCGCTGCCCTGCCCGCGACGCCGGCGACCCGTGACGACCTGACCGTCGCCCGCCTCCGCGCCGCGGGTGCGGTCGTCGTGGGCAAGACGCGCGGGCCGGAGCTGTCGATCTGGGGCACGAGCGACAACGTGCGGGGCGAGACGGTCAACCCCTGGGACCCGTCGCGCGTCGCCGGCGGATCCTCGGGCGGCTCGGCGGCGGCCGTCGCCGCCGGCATGGTCCCCCTCGCCCTCGGCTCCGACGGGCTCGGCTCGATCCGCATCCCGGCCGCGGCGTGCGGACTCGTCGGGATCAAGCCCGGCTCGGGTGTCGTGCCGATCACGGTCGCCGGCCGCGACGAGCACTGGTACGGCATGAGCCAGTACGGCCCCCTCGCGACGACGGTCGCCGACCTGGCGCTCGGGCTCGACGTCCTGGCCGGGACCGACCACTACCGACGGGTCGCCGACGCCGACCACCGCCCGCTGCGGATCGCGGTGTCGACCGCCCCGCCGACGCCGGGCATCGTGACCGCGAAGCCCTACCGCGACGCGGTCGGACGCGCGGGGAGCCTCCTCGCGCGTGCCGGCCACCACGTCGTGCAGGCCGACCCGCCGTACTCGCCGACGGAGGGTCTCGCGATCCTCAGCCGGTGGACGATGGGTGTGGCGCGCGACGCCGAGGACCTCGGCCTCGACCTCGACGCCGCGGAGCCCCGGACGCGCGCGCACGTCCGGGCGGGGCGGTTCCTCGCGCGCGTCTACCCGGTGCGCGAGCGCCAGGCGGTCTCCTGGCGCGAGCGGCTCGCCGGCTTCTTCGCCTCGCACGACGTGGTGGTCACGCCCACCCTCGCGCAGCCCCCGATCGCGGCGAGGAACTGGCACGCGCGCTCGTGGCTCGCGAACCTCCAGGCGAACGCGCGCTACGCCCCGTTCCCGTCGGCGTGGAACCTCGCCGACGCGGCATCCGCCGCGATCCCGATGGGGACGAGCGACGGGCTGCCGCTGTCGGTCATGGTCACGGGGCCGAGCGGCCGGGAGGAGACCGTGCTGCGGGTCCTCAGCGAGCTCGAGCGCCGGTCACCCTGGACCC
>JAHWKB010000175.1 GCA_019348115.1 Actinomycetota bacterium
AGCTCCTGCTGCTGGCTCTGGGCGAACGCGAACGCCGCCGGGTCGTCGGTCGCGCGGCTGATCACGTGGACGTCCGAGGCGTCGCCGGGCTGGCGGAAGAACGGCTGACCGCAGCGCTCCTCCTCACGGGCGTGCCCGCTCGCGTAGCCGTCGGCCTCGCTGCTCGTCCACGCGTCCGGAGCGCCACCCAGGTCGACGTAGAAGAACGCGGCGATCGCGTGGGAGCCCGGGTCGGAGCGCAGCGACGCGTCGGCGAGGCCGAAGTCGAACTTGATCGGCTGGCCGCGTGGCGTCGGGACCTCGTTCTCGGTCGGGGTGACCGGCTCCCGCTCCACGGCCGCGAGGGCGTCGAGGCGTTCCTGGACCGCCTCCGGCACCCCACGCTGGCCCTCGGGGCAGGTCTGCGCCGGCGGCGGCTCCGCCGGCTCGGCTTCCTCCTCGTCGCCGTCGTCGCCGCCGGGCACCTCGTCGGCGGGGTAGCCCGACACGACCGCGTAGCCACGACCCAGCAGCGTGTAGGCGAAGCTCGGCGGCTCGGCCGTCGTCTCCTGCGCGGCGGCCCCGACGACGGCGAGGGTCGAGCCGGTCAGGAGCAGCGCGACGAGCCCGCCGGCCGTCAGCCGGAGCAGGGCGCGGGTGCGGGCCGGGGTCACGGGTTCGCCCAGGCCTTCTCGACCCCGACGTCCTCGAGGCCGATGAACCCCTGGGTGAGGTCGTCGAAGCTGTTCGGCCACGAGCGTCCGGAGAACTCGATCAGCCAGTCACCGGTGCCGCCGAAGTGGTCGTCCTCGCTCGTCGTGATCGGCGGCAGTCCCGCGCCCGAGTAGTTCTCGAGCGACAGGAACACCTGCTCGAGCTTCTCGCGCGTGAGGTCCGGTCCGGCCTCGGCGGTGTAGACGAAGAGCCCGCCGGTGATGAGGATCGCGGCGAAGGTGAGGATGTCGTCGGGTTCGCTCGGGAAGATCTGGCGCTTGTTGTCCCACAGCTGCTTCGCGCCCGGGCTGTTGGGACGGAACGGCACGCCGCTGGAGTTCGTCACCATCGTGGCGCAGTTGGCGCCGCAGACGTCGGCCTGGAACTTGAGCCAGCAGTTGTTGCAGGCCCAGGGGACGCCGGAGTCCTTCGGCCGCCACTGCAGCTGGCCCGCCGCCACGCCGGCGTACGTGGCGTTCAGCGCGTCGAGCACGATGACGCCGTCGACGCCGGCGTTGCGCAGCGCCAGCACCTCGGAGCGGCGGCCGTTGACCGCGGTCTGGGCGCGTGCCTTGACCTCCGTCACCTTGACGCCGAGCTTGTCCGCCACGTGGCGGACGACCTCGGCCTGCTCCTCGTAGGTCGGGTCCATGAGCATCCCGAGGTGGGTGACCCCACGGTCGTTGATGAGGTGGCCGGTGAGGAGCGCCGCCTGGGTCTGGCGGCCGGTGCCGACGGCCCACGTGTGCGGGGCGAGCTCCGGCTGGGGGAGCGACTCGGGGTAGCAGTGGAACGTCGTGACGCCGTTGCGCTCGGCGTAGTCGTGGGCCGGACCCATGAGCGACGACTGGAGGTAGCAGTCGCGGACGAGGAAGACCTTCTCGACGTCGGTGAGCCGGCGCATCGCCTGGAGCGCGTCGTCCTCGGAGTCCGAGGCGATCGCCGCGATCTCGAGCTTCACCTCGCGCCCGTAGATGCCCTTGCGTCCCGGGCAGTCCCAGCGGAGGTCGGGGCGGCTCGGGTCGTGGGTCAGCGTGTTGTAGTAGGCGACGGCGCGCTTCATCACGCGCGCGGTCTGCTCGCCCAGCGGTCGGGTCGGACCGGACAGCGGCAGGATCGTCCCCCACGAGATCGAGTCCTCGGTGACCCCGGTGTCGGTGGCGGCGTCGGCGCACATCTTCCGCTGGGGCGCGCTGGCGCTCGAGGTGGTCGTCGTGGACGTGTCGCCGTCGCTGCCGCTCCCACCGCCGGCGGTCGCGTCGCCGACGCCGCCGGCGGAGGTGCCCGTCGCGGCGGGCGACGTCGTGCCACCGCCCTCGCCGCCGGCGGCCGCGTCGAGGGCCACGTCGCCGGCGCTGCCGTCGGTCGCCACGTCGTCCGTGCTGGCGGGCGCGGCCGCGGCGGCCGGCGCCGCGCCCTCGATCTCGCGGACGAGCACCGGCTCGGCGCACGCGACCGAGACCATCGCCGCGGCCGTCAGCGCGGCGATGGTGCGGGGGAACCGCGTGTGGGTCGTCATCGGGACCTCTCCGGGTCGGGGACGCCGGCGAACGCGGCGTAGGCGGACGCGAGGAGCAGCACGACGGCGCCGGTGGCGCCGGCCCAGGCGCCCCAGCCGGCCCCGGGGACGAGGTCGTAGAAGCCGGCCTGCTCGACGGCCGCGGCGGAGGCCGCACGGATGCGGCCCTGGAGCTGGACGAGCATCGCCACGACCACGATCACGGCGGCGGCCGCGAGGGCGTGCGCCGTCCGGCGGAGCCACGGCGACCGGCGCCGCCACAGCGCCGCGGACGGCAGCACCAGCGCCGCCAGCACGACCAGCGCCGTGCCGCCGGCGAGACCCGTGCCGAGCACCTCCTGGACGATCTCCACGTCGGCGTCGGCGTCCGCCAGGCGCGTGACCCGGAGCCAGGCCCCGAACGGTGCCAGGAGGAGCAGGAACCCGCCGAGGGCCGTCAGCGCCTGGGCCGTCCCCGGCCGGAGGCCGCGCGCGTCGATGTCGTAGTCGGGGCGCGGCAGCAGCGTGAAGCGCGCGTCCGCGCGCAGCACCGCGCCGGTCGTCGCAGCGTCTCCCGTCGCCGACATCCCACCCCTCCCGCGGGCCATGGGACATCTTTCGCCAGTGTGCCTGCCGGTTCCTGCCACGGAACGCACACCGGCGTCCGCAGAGCGACTGCCCCGCCGCCGGCGCCGCGGCAGGAGTCCGCCCGTCGGGCGTCGAAACGGACACCGGCAGCCCCCCGTCCGCGGCACCCGGCCGTCGCCCCTCCCTGGAGCGCTCCATGGACCTCCGTCCTGTCCTCCGCAAGCTCGTGGTCGCGACCACGACGGGCGCCTTGACGGTCACCGCCGCGTGGGCCGGGACGGGCCTCGTCCCCGCCCGCACGGAGACCGTCGACGCCGTCCCGGACCGGGGTGTCGGTGTCGCCGGGGAGCCGTCCGACGGAGCCCCCGCCGCCGCCGGCGTCCCGACGGGCGCCGCGGCCGAGGCGAGCGTCGCCGCGGCCACCGGCGACGGGCTGGAGCCCGGCTGGGCGCTCGTGGGCGCGGCGAAGAACTCGATCCTCCCGGACCCGGAGGCCTACGGCGGCGCGTGGGAGACCGACGGCGACGCGTGCCGGCGGATGGACGAGAGCGTGATCACCGAGCTGATCGAGAACACCGACGGGCACATCGACCACCTCGCCAACGCCGGCTCGCCCTGGCCCGAGCACCCGGACTGCATCTACATGGGTGGGTTCGGCCTCGGCCCGTCCAACCCCGTGACGACGTGGAACGAGGAGCTCGGGCTCTGGGTCCGCTCGGTGGCCATCAGCGACGGCACCGACACGCTCGTCCTGACCATCCTCGACGGCGAGGGCTACTTCTGGGACTACGCGAGCAAGTGCGAGGACTGCGGCACGAAGCAGCTGTCGCAGAGCCTCGGCGCCGAGCTCGGCATCGACCCGTCCGGCATCGTGATCGCATCCACGCACGCCCACTCCTCGCCGGACTTCATCGGTGGCTGGGGCTTCGTCCCCGACTGGTACATGCAGCAGGTCGCCGACACGATCCGCACGACCATCCGTGAGGCCGTCGCCGCCATGGAGCCGGCCGTCCTCGAGGTCGGCGAGGAGCGGGCGCGGCCGTACAACCGCGAGCGCCGGGACACCTACCGCGCCGCCGAGGAGCAGCAGATCGCCTGGCTCCGCGCCTACGTCCCCGGCCCCGGCGCCAGTGCGGGCGCCCCCGGGGGCGACGACGCGGCCCGCACGATCGCGACCGTCGGCGCCTTCGCCGCGCATCCCACCACCAAGGGCACCAACGACGGTGAGGCGCATCCCGACTGGCCGGGCCTGTTCGAGCACGCCGTCGAGGGGCGCTTCGGTGGCATCGGCCTGCACTTCATGACCGGCCTCGGCAACCTCTCCGCGTCGGGCGGGGAGACGATCGGGACGCGCCTCGCCGAGCTCATCCCGGCGACCGGCGGCGGCACCCGGCTCGAGGACACCGACGTCCGCACCGACCGCACGGTGTGGACCCAGCCGGCGACGAACGTCCCGCTGACCGCGCTGGGAGCGGCCGGGCTCTTCGACCGCGAGTTCACGTCCGCGCCGGCGACGATCCGCACCGGCGAGGAGCCGGACACGGCGCCCTGCGTGTCGACCTCGCCGTACAGCGTCGAGGTCGCGGCCGGCGCGGCCCGCATCGGCGACCTGTTCGCGCTCACGACCGCCCCGGGCGAGATCTTCGCCAACTTCTCGAACACGCTGAAGGAGACCTCGGGGGCGCTCGTCACCATGCCGCTCGGCCAGGCGATGGACGCGCTCGGCTACATGCCGCAGGAGTTCGAGATGAGCCCCGTCGGCCAGCAGGGTCTCGGGTTCGTCGCCGGCGGCTACGTCATCGTGAACTACGAGGACGCGTACGCGATCGACCGCTGCTTCGGCGACGCCGCGCTCGAGCACTCGGTCGCGATGCTCGACGAGCTCCGCGGGGAGGAGTGACGCCGGACGTTCCCGTCGACCGGTGCAGGAGTCCGATGGGTCACCGTCGAAGGATGTCCCATCGGCTCCGATGGAGGGACGGCTCGTGACGGGAACGCTCTCGCGGCGGGAACTGCTGGCGTCGACGGCGCGGACGGCGCTCGCCGGCGCCGCGCTGACCGTGCCGACGCTCCTGACCCAGGCCCGCTGGGCGACGGCAGCCGCGGCGCAGACGCTGCCCACCGTCCAGGCGGACTTCGAGGCCCTCGTCGCCGCCGTGAACGGCCTCGCGGACGACGACCCGGGCGTCGCTCCCGTCGCGTCGTGGGTCATCGCCGAGTTCGACAAGGCGTTGCCGCCGTTGCCGGAGGGCAGCACCAGTGCGGCCGTCGCCGCCGTGCTCGATGCGTACGCGCTCCAGGTCGGTGCGGGCCCCACGTACTCGACCGCCTCGATGGCAGGTCGCCACGAGGCGCTCCGGGCGATGGTCCACGACCCGGACCCGTCGATCCGTCAGCTCGCCAACCAGGTGCTGCCGTTCGCGTC
>JAHWKB010000176.1 GCA_019348115.1 Actinomycetota bacterium
CGCATGGCCGAGGCCGGCAACGGCCGCTACTACCCCGGCCGCGACCTCTTCTCGATCCCGGACATCATCGTCTCGGAGGTGCAGTTCGCGGCGCGGCCGCTGATCAACGAGGGCAACTTCCTCCCCATCGTCTCCGGCATCGACGCCCCGACCGAGGACCTCACCGCGACCCCGCCCCTGCTGGGCTACGTCGCCACGACCGCCAAGCCGACCGCCCGCACGCTGCTGCAGATCGGCGAGGAGCGCGACCCGCTGCTCTCGACCTGGCAGGCCGGGCTGGGGCAGGCGGTGGCGTGGACGTCGGACGCCACCGCCCGGTGGTCGTCGGCGTGGGTGTCGTGGGACCGGTACTCGCGGTTCTGGGCCGACGTCGTCAAGACCACCTACCCCGCGGAGTCCGACGGCGGCTTCGCGCTCGAGGCGTCCACCGGCCCGGAGGGGCTGCGCATCAGGGTCGGCGCCGCCGGCGCGTTCCCGGCCGAGGCCGCGGGGACCGCGGTCGTGACGGCCCCGGACGGCACCCGCACCGAGGTCGACCTCCAGCGCACCGACCTCGGCAGCTTCGAGGCGGTCGTGCCGGGCGCCGGCGAGGGCGTCTACGGCGTGTCGGCACGGATCACCCGCAACGGCGCCGACGTCTACCGCGACGCCACCACGGCGATCCGGTCGTACTCGCCGGAGTACGCGGCGGGCAGCGGCGATCCGCTCGTGCTCCAGCGCATCGCCGAGGCCGGCGGCGGCCGCCTCGATCCCGACCCGGCCACCGCGTTCGACCCGGCCGGGCTCGCGCCGGGCTCGTCGTCGCGGGAGCTGTGGCCGTGGCTGGCGCTGCTGGCCCTGCTGACGCTGCCGGCCGACGTCGGGCTGCGCCGGCTGCGGCTCGAGCGCGAGGACCTCCGACGGGCACGGGCGTGGTTCCGCCGGCGCGGCCGGCGGGGCCGGGACGCCGGCGAGGGCACCCGCAGCGAGGCCGCGGAGGGGCTGTTCGCGGCGCGCGAGCGGGCTCGCGAACGGCAGGCCGCCGAGGGGGGTGCCGCCGGCGCGGCCTCCCCTCGTCCCGCCCCGCCACCGACGCCGCCACCGACGCCGGCGCCGGAGACCACCGAGCCCGCAGCGGCCCCGCCACCGTCCGCGCCGTCCGACCGGACCGGCGGTGCCGGCGGGCTCCTCGACGCGCGTCGACGCGCCCGCGGCGACCGCGACGGCTGAACTCCCTGTCCATGCGGACGTTGACCGGAGCTTGGAACCGGACGTACCGACCGGCCGGACGGGGCGACCACCGGCCGCTGGGACAGGGACGTCCGCGGGGCCGTCTGTAGCGTCCCCTCCGTGCCCGGCGGCGATCCCCAGTCCCCCACGACAGCGGCCGCCAGGTGTCCCGAGGAGGAGCCATCCACGATCCGGTCGGCCGCACGCCCCCAGCGTTGCCGACCACCGCACTCGCCCAGCGAGACCGCGTGTCCCCGATCGTGTGAGGGCCTCGCGGGTGCCGGACCCACTGCCCCCAGTCCCCCGGCACCCGCCTCCCTCCACCCCGCACCACCGAGAGCCAGCGACCGCGGTCGCTGGCTCTCACTCTTGCCCGGGGTTCCGGGTCACCCGCGTCAGCCCTCGCCGGCGCCCGACCCCGACGACGTCCAGTCCGTGCACACCGCGGTCCCGGTGTTGCGGACGCAGAGCTGATCGAGCGCGGTCTCGCGGTCGAGCTCGATCGGCAGCGCGCCCTCGTGTCCCCGGACCGCGGTCATCCACTCGTCGGCGGTCCCGCACGCCTCGAGCGTCTCCTTGAGCAGGTCGATGTCCGGTGAGCGCGGGCTCTCGGGTCCCGCCCGCTCACCCGCCTCCTCGGCGGCGGCGAACGCGTCCTCGCACTCCTGCGACGGTCGGGCGAGGTCCGGGGGGCCGGGCTCGTCCCCACCGCACGCGCCGAGCCCCAGGGCGGCGACCAGCAGGAGGGTCGACGCGACACGACCACGCACCCGCCGGCGTCCGGTCGACACGTCCGGGGGCCGATGTGCGATCGCCACGTCCCTGCTCCCTCGCGCTCCGAGCGTGCTTCCACACGCGCGACCAGCGTAGGAACGAGGTCCGCAGGTGGAGGCGTCCGCCACGGTAGAAGGGTCGTGCCGCCCCCGTCCCCGAGGCCACCGAGGAGCCCGTGGCACCGACCCGCCGGGACACCGACACGCTGAGCCGCGCCGAGGAGGAGGCGCTCGCGCGGGCGAAGCGTGCGGTCGATCAGCGGCCGCACGGTCGCGGCGGGGCGACGACGCCGGCGAAGCGGAAGCCGGCCGCATCGGGCCCCCGCCCCCGGACCTCCCGCGCCCGCCGGCGCCGGCCCGCCACGCCGGCGCGCTCGGCGACGCTGGACCTCCTCCGGGGCGTCGGCGTCGTCGCCACCGTCCTGCTCCTCGCCGGCACCGCGCCGTCGGCGCTGCCGCCCTGGGCGACGCCGTCGGCGTGGCACGGCGTCGAGCCGGCCGACCTCGTCCTGCCGCTGTTCCTCGTCGTCGCCGGCGCCGCGATGGCCTGGCGCGACGCGACCGCCGCCGGCTCGCCGGTGTGGAGGCAGGTGGCGTGGGCGCTGCGCCGCGTCGTGGTGCTGGTGGCGCTCGGGCTCGCGCTCAACTGGCTCGCCCAGCCGGAGCCGCTGCGCTGGTCCGGGCTGCTGCAGCGGATCGGGCTCGCGACCTTCCTCGGCTGGCTCGTCACCCGGCTGCCCCGGGCGTGGCAGATCGCCGCGGTGGCGCTCACCGTCGCCGGGTGGGGCCTCGCGCTCGAGCGTCTCGCCGCCCCCGGCGTCGGTCGGGGCGTGCTGCGCCCCGACGAGAACCTCGTCGCGTGGCTCGACACCTCGCTGCTCGGTCCCGGCCACCTCGTCACGCCCACGGACCCGCTCGGGCTCGCGTCGCTGCCGGCCGCGGTGGCGCTGGTGATCGGCGGACGGCTCCTCGGCGGCTGGCTCCGCGGCCGTCCGCCCGGTCCGGCCACGGCCGCCGCGCTGGCGGTGACGGGCGGCTGGCTGGTGGTGCTCGGCGTCGTGTGGGGCCAGCTCACCCCCCTCAACGCCACGCTCTGGACGCCCCCGTACCTGCTCTTCTCGGCCGGCGCGGTGCTGGCCCTGGCCGCGCTGGTCCACCTCGCCGGCGAGGTGCTGCCCGGCGCACGGCTGCTCGCCCCGGTCGGCCGGCTCGGCCGCAACGCGCTGCCCGCGTACCTCCTCCCCGCGGGGCTGGTGGCGATCGCCTCGCGCCCCGTCGGCGGCGGGGCGTCGGCGTGGACCCGACTCGTCGAGCGGTTCGCCGCGCCGGTGTTCGGCGACCTCGCCCCGTTCGTGCTGGCGGGGCTGCTGCTGGCGGCCGCGTGGGCCGTCGTCGGACGGCTCGATGCCCGCGGGTGGCACCTCCGCGCCTGATCGCCCCGGCCGCGGTGTGCTTCGATGCCCGCCCGACCGGAGAGGAGCGAGGTGGACGCGTCGCAGGGTGACGCCCCGGCCGCCCCCCGGCCGTCCCCCGACCTGTCGCGCCTGCCCAGGGTCGACCTGCTGCTCCAGCGCGAGGACGCGCTCGCCGCGATCGACGCCTACGGCCGTGGTCCGGTCACCGACGCGCTCCGGCGCGTGCTCGACGACGTCCGCGACGAGCTCCGCGCGGGCGCGCCCCTGCCCGCTCCGGGCGACATCGTCGCGCGCGTCGCCGCCGACCTGCGGCACGCGCGCGCCGGACGGCTCACGCGCGTGCTCAACGCCACCGGCGTGGTGCTGCACACCAACCTCGGGCGGGCACCCCTGTCGGCGGCCGCGCGCGAGGCCGCCGTCGACGCGGCCGGCTACACGACCCTCGAGTACGACCTCGCCGAGGGGAGCCGGGGGTCGCGGACCGCCCACGTCGGCGCGCTGGCGGCCGAGCTCTGCGGGACCGAGGCGGCGACGGTGGTGAACAACGGCGCCGCGGCGCTGGTGCTCGTGCTGGCGGCGCTGTCCACCGGCCGCGAGGCCCTCGTCAGCCGCGGGGAGCTGATCGAGATCGGGGGGTCCTACCGCCTCCCGGACGTCATGGCCGTCTCCGGCGCGGTGATGCGCGAGGTCGGGACCACGAACCGGACGCGCGCCGGCGACTACCGCGCCGCGCTCGGCGACGCCACCGGGCTGGTGCTGAAGGTGCACCGGTCGAACTTCGAGGTCGTCGGCTTCGTCGAGGAGGCGTCGGCGACCGAGCTGGCCGCGGTCGCGGGCGAGGCCGGCGTGCCGTTCGTGTACGACCTCGGCTCCGGCCTGGTCCGCACCGCCGCCGACGGACCGTTCGCCCGCGAGCCGAGCGTCGACGCCGCCGTCGCCGCCGGCGCGGACCTCGTGATCCTGAGCGGCGACAAGCTCCTCGGCGGCCCCCAGGCCGGGATCGTGGCGGGGCGCGCCGACCTCGTCCGCCGCTGCACCGCCCACCCGCTCGCACGCGCGTTCCGGATCGACAAGCTCCAGCGCGCGGCGCTCGAGGCGACCATCGAGGCGCACCTCCGCGCCGACGTCCCGACCGAGCTGCCGACCTGGGCGATGCTCACGGCCGAGCCCGCCCAGCTCCGGGCACGGGCCGAGCAGGTCGCCGCGCTCGTCGGTCCCGCCGCCACCGTGGAGCCCACGCGCTCGCTCGTCGGCGGTGGCTCGCTGCCGGGCGTCGAGCTGGACAGCTGGGCCGTGGTGCTCACCCGCGACGACGTCGACGGCCTCGCCGCCGACCTCCGCGCCGGCGACCCGCCCGTGATCGCGCGGGTCGAGGACGGTCGCGTGCTGCTCGACCTGCGCACGGTCCCACCGGCGGACGACGACCTCCTCGTCGACCTCGTCCGGGCGTGCCTCGTGGACGGCTGATGCGGGTCGTCGCGACCGCGGGGCACGTCGACCACGGCAAGTCGACGCTGCTGCGCGTGCTCACCGGGATGGAGCCGGACCGCTGGGCCGAGGAGCGCGCCCGTGGGCTCACCATCGACCTCGGGTTCGTGTGGGGACCGCTCGCGCCGGGGGGCGAGGCGGTCGCGTTCGTGGACGTGCCGGGCCACGAGCGCTTCATCGGCAACATGCTCGCCGGCGCCGGGGCGGTGCGGCTCGCCCTGTTCGTCGTCGCCGCCGACGACGGCTGGTCGGCGCAGTCGCAGGAGCACCTCG
>JAHWKB010000177.1:0-1904 GCA_019348115.1 Actinomycetota bacterium
CGCGAGGTCGTCTTCGACGCTGCTCGACGCCCGCGCGAGGTCGTCTTCGACGCTGCTCGACGCCCGCGCGAGGTCGTCTTCGACGCTGTTCGACCGTCGTCGCCGGCGCCGTCGGCAGCCTAGGAGCGCGTCGGTAGCCTCGGGCGGCATGACCGCTCCCGTCACCGCGCTCGCGCGCCCCATCGACCCGACGTTGCCGTCGAACCGGCTCGCCGTGTTCGCGTCGGCGGTGGTCGCGCTCGTCGCGACCCTGGTGACGGGCCTGGTCGACCCGGCGGCCGGCGTGCTGGCCGCTGCCGGACGTGGTCTCGCCCTCGGTGTGGGCATGTTCCTGGCGTGGGCGATCGCGCGCGAGCTGCACCCCGACGAGCCGATGGCGGCCCGGAACGCCGTGTTGGCGTACGTCCCCGCGCTGCTCCTCGGGGCGCCCGCCCTGGCGGCCCTGCTCGCGCTGCTCCTCGCCGCGCGCATCACCCTCCGGAGCACCGGCAGGCCGCCGACGCCCGTCGACCTCGGCGTGCTCGCGGTCGTAGCGGGGTTCGCCGCCACGACCGCCGCCGGCTTCGTGACCGGTCTCGCGCTCGCGTGGGCCGTGCTCGACGACAGCCGGCTCCCCGATCCCGCACCGCAGCTGCGGTCCCAGCTCGCCGCCATCGCCGTGAGTGCGACGGCGCTCGCCGTCAGCATCGTGGTGGGCTCGTTCCTGACCACGTGGCGTGGACCCCGGCTGGTCGAGCTCGGGTGGCTGGCCCTCGTCGCGGCGGCCGTCGTGGTGCGACCACGGACGACCCACGTCGAGACGACCGACGACCGCCGTGGCCCCCTCTCGGTGGCCCGGCTGGTGCGCGCCCGGATGCTCGTCGTCGTCGCGCTCGCGGCCAGCATCGCCTGGGCCGGTGCCGACGCCGTCCCCGCCCTCGCTCCGGCCGCCGCGGCGGTCATCGGCGTCGGTGCGACCGCGCCACGCTTCCTCCGCCCCCGTGACCTCGGGACCCCCGTCGAACCCCCAACCGGAGCCTCCCCATGATCCCCCTCCGCCCCACCGCGGTCGCGCTCCTCGTCGCGCTCGGCGTGGGCTGCGCCTCCGACGACCCGTCGGCGGGCGGTCCGACGACCTCCCCCTCGCCGTCGGTCGCTGCGCCCGCTTCCCCGTCGACGGCCCCGGCGCCCTCGCCGTCGCCCAGCGCCGGCCCGTCGCCGGCGCGTGCCCAGGCACCGGAGCCCGAGACGGTCTACCAGGACCCCACGGAGCTGGCGACGGCGATCGTCACGGCGGAGGAGCACATCCGGGACCCCGAGGTCCCGGCCGACGAGCTCCGCGGCTGGGCGTGGGCGCAGCAGGCGCTCTACCGTCAGCTGACCGTGCGGCCGGAGTGGCACGAGCAGGTGGTCCAGGCGGTGCCGGACGAGCTCCGCGAAGCGGTGCAGCTGAACCTCCGGGCCACGGTCGAGCTGCGCGAGCTCACATCGGCCCGGGAGGAGCTCCCGGCGTGGCGCATCATCCCGCCGCCGCCGGCGGAGGAGCTCCTCGACGCGTACAAGTCGGCCGCCGACGAGTTCGGCATCGACTGGACCTACCTCGCCGCCATCCACCTCGTCGAGTCACGCATGGGGCGGATCCGGGGCGACTCCACCGCCGGCGCCAAGGGGCCGATGCAGTTCCTCCCGTCGACGTGGGACGCCTACGGCGAGGGCGACATCGAGGACCCGCACGACGCCATCCGGGCGGCGGCCCGCTACCTCGAGGACCACGGCGCCCCGGGCGACATGGACCGCGCGATCTTCGCGTACAACCACAGCGACCGGTACGTGCAGGCGGTCAAGGACCACGCCGCCGTCATGCGTGCCGACGAGCGCACCTACCACGCCTACCACGCGTGGCGCGTCTACTACCGCATGACGAG
>JAHWKB010000177.1:2004-5124 GCA_019348115.1 Actinomycetota bacterium
AGCTCGACGAGCGAGAAGCCGTCCTCGTCGCGCGCGCGCCGGCGACGGACGTGCCCCATCCCCACACCCCTCGTTGCGATGGCGGAGCGTATCCGTGGCACCCGCCGCGGGAACGGAGTTCGCGGGATCGGTCTCAGTCCCACGCCGGGACCGGCGGGCGCGGGGCGCGGCCCTCGAGCTGGTCGGCGAGGACGCCGGCGAGTGCCTCGCCGACCGCGGCGTGGGCCGGGGCGGGCCAGTGGATGCCGTCGGGGTTCAGCGCGTCGGCGTGCGGCTCGACGAACGCCCAGCTCGCGACGCTCGGGACGCCGTGGCGCGCGGCGACCGCCGCCTGGTGGGCCTCGGCGGCCGCGTGGCCGGGGTGCCGCCACGCGTAGTACGCGGCGCGGTGGCTCGTCGGGCCCAGCGCCACCATGGCCGCCCCGCGGGCGAGCCCCCGGAGTTGGAGCAGCACGAGGTCGTACAGGCGCTCGAACTCCGCCGGGCTGGTCCGCCGGCGACGGTGCCCCGTCGCCCGGACGGCCCAGGGGTACGCGGCGTGCAGCCCCCGCCGCACGCGCCGCCTGACCGACGCCGGTCGGATGTGGGGCACCACCGCGTCGACCACCGGGGGGATGCCGCCCGGGGCGTGGTCGAAGCTCCCGACGCCGAGGACGACCGCGTCCGCGCCGAGGAGGACGTCGAACTGGACGTGCCGGTCCTTGGTCACGGTGCGGGCCGCCTCGCGGACGGTCATGCCGGCGCGCGCGATGACGGTGGTGGCGACGCGACGGCCGAGCCGGTCCTCGAGCGAGCGCGTGAGGACGTTCGGGTAGAGGTCCGGCGCCGTGGGGAGCTGCGGGCCACGGTCGTCGGTGAAGCTCGTCGAGTCCCCGAGCACGACGAGCCGGAGGGCTTCGCTCACGGTCCCGCGTCCGCGACCGCGGGCACCGGCCACAGCGCCAGCAGCCCGACGCGCAGCGCCGCCAGCCAGAACAGGCACGCCCCGAGGAGGTGCAGGGCGACGAGCGCCGGTGGGATGCCGAGGAGGTACTGCGCGTAGCCGATCGCCCCCTGGACGAGCTCCACGGCGAGCAGCACCCCGAAGGCGTGTGCCAACGACGCCATGCCGGCGCGGCGGGCGGCGACCAGACCGACGACGGTGAGCAGCACGGACGTCCAGACGAGCGTCGTGTGGACGCGCGCGACCGTGCGGATGTCGAGGCCCAGCCGCGGGGTGCCGGGGTCGCCGGCGTGCGGCCCGGACGCCGTGACGAGCGTGCCGACGACCAGCACGAGGGCAGCCGCGGCGAGGAGCGCGCCGGCGATCACGCGCAACCGGTCGTCGGCCCGTGGTGCGGCCGGGCGGGTGACGAGGTGGTGCACCATGGCGGCGATGACGAGCAGGGCCATGGAGGCGAGGAAGTGTGCGGCCACCGTGAGGGGGTGGAGCTCGAGCCGCACCGTGATGCCGCCGAGGACGCCCTGGCCGAGCACGCCGACGATGAGCCAGCCCGCCCACCGTTGGGCACGTGAGCTCGGGAGCGAGCGTCGCAGCTCGACGTAGAGCCAGACGACGACGGCGAGCACGACGAACGTCATGAGGCGGTTGCCGAACTCGACCGCGGCGTGCCACCCCTGCTCGGCACCCGCCTGGGGCACGACCCGCGTCCCGTCGCAGCTCGGCCAGTCGGGACACCCCAGCCCCGAGCCCGTGACGCGCACGATGCCGCCGGTCACGACGATCGCGACGTTGACGACGATCGCTGCCAGGGCCAGCCGGACGAGGGTCCGGGAGGGCGCGGGGGCGTCGGGCGGAGCCGTCGCCGGGGCG
This sequence comes from Actinomycetota bacterium, assembly GCA_019348115.1. Lineage (GTDB taxonomy): Bacteria > Actinomycetota > Nitriliruptoria > Nitriliruptorales > Nitriliruptoraceae > JAHWJY01. The sequence goes on from JAHWKB010000177.1 coordinate 3,818, forward strand.
GAGGTGGTCACGGCCCGGAGGGTACCCTCGGCCCCGCCCCCTCCCTGTGCGCCCGAAGGCGACACGTGCCCACCGAGACGCTGCCCCGGAACACCGGCGTGTCGACGCCGGTGTCCCCGCGCACGCACGCACGACGGGGCCTCCTGCTCCTCGCCTTCGCCACCTGGAACTGGTGGCTCTGGGGCACCCGCACGTGGAACCTCCTGACGGGCGACGAGGGACGCACGGCGGCGTTCATCGCCATCCACCTCGCGCTCTACGCCACCTCCGTGGCCATCGCGACCGCCGTCGGCGTGATCGGCTGGCGGATGCGTCGTGAGGGACGGTCGGGGACGACGGCGTGAGCGACCAGCTGGCATCCGAGGCCGACCCGGTCCGCGTCGACGTGGGCCCGATGCACGAGCGCGGGCGCTACGAGTGGGGCGGCTCCGGCGGGAGGCTCGCGACGGCGAAGCGCTACTTCCTCGTCACCAAGCCGCGGATCATCGAGCTCCTCCTCGTCACCACCGTGCCGTCGATGGTCATCGCGGACGGCGGCTGGCCGGGCACCTGGCTCGTGCTCGCGACCCTCCTCGGTGGCGCGATGAGCGCCGGCTCCGCGAACGCCATCAACAACTACCTCGACCGCGACATCGACCGGCTGATGCGCCGCACGTCCAAGCGCCCGACCGCGCAGGACGCCGTCTCCCCGCGTGGCACGCTCGTCTTCGGGGTGGTCCTGGGCATCGTCGGGTTCGTCTGGCTGGCGCTCCTCGTGAACCTGACGGCCGCGCTCCTCGCGACGAGCGCGATCCTGCTCTACGTCTTCGTCTACACCCTCGGTCTCAAGCGCCGCACCGACCAGGCGGTCGTGGTCGGTGGGATCGCCGGCTGCATGCCCGTCCTGACCGGCTGGGCCGCGGTACCAGGCGCCAGTCTCGCCGACGCCCGGCCGTGGCTCCTGTTCGCGATCCTCCTGTGGTGGCAGCCGCCGCACTTCTGGGCGCTCGCCATGAAGTACCGCGACGACTACGCGGCGGCGGGCCTCCCGATGCTGCCGGTCACGCGCGGCGTGGACGAGGCCACCCGGCAGATCCTGCTGTCGAGCTACCTCTTGCTCGCGGTCGTCCTGCTCTACATCGCGGGGGCCCGCACGGGGTGGATCTTCACGCCGGTCGCGCTGACCCTCACCGCAGGCTGGCTCTGGCTCGCCCACCGGCTGCGTGCCGAGCGCACCGTGAAGCAGGCGATGCGGCTGTTCCACTTCTCGACGAGCTACCTGGCGCTCGTGTTCATCGCGGCGGCGGTCGACGCCGTCCTCTGACCGC
>JAHWKB010000037.1 GCA_019348115.1 Actinomycetota bacterium
ATGGGCGAGGACCAGATCACCCACCTCGGCGTCGAGTACTACGCCGACGAGTACTCGCTGGAGGACTGACGCGATCGCGGCCTCGGGTCGCGGACATCACGCGAGGTGGGCCAGCACCCACTGGTGTCCGCTCTCCCCCTCGGGGACGAAGTTCTCGCGGTCGATCGTGAAGCCACGCTCGGTGAGCCATCCGCGGAACGTCGGCCGGTCGGTGTGGCTCCAGTACATGCTGCTGCCGGTCACGCCGAGCCAGTCCTGCTCGACGCCCGTCCAGGCTGTCACGCCCACGGTCGCCGTGAACCAAGCACCTGGACGGGACCAGGTCGCGATGCGATCCAGCAAGCCTGGCTGTCGCGACACGGGCACGTGGATGATGGACCAGAACGCGACGACCGCATCGAACCAGTCGGGCGGGAACCGCGCCGCGGTGATGTCGGCGCGAAGGAACGTCGCGTCGGTCACCGGCGATCGTGCCCGTGAGATCTGCACCGGCGAGATGTCGACCCCCACGACGTCGAACCCGAGACGGGCGAGCTCGCGTGCCACCGGAACGCCGTTGCCGCAGCCGACGTCGAGGACGCGACCCCCGCGCGGCAACCGTGTCGCCAGGTCACGGAGGACCTCTCCACGGATCCCGGGCGCGATGCTTCCCGTGTCGTTCTGGTAGACGCACGAGACGGCGTCGTACCCCTGTCGCACGATCGCGAGGGCGGCGTGCTCGTCGATCTCCTCGTCCACGTTGGGTCCGCGGCTGGGACGGCGACCTGCCCCTGTGCCCGTCCGGCACGGCGGACGACTCAGACGGGCGAGTCGAGGGCTGCCCGGATGGCCCGGCGGGCCATCCGAAGCATGCCCGCATGCGAGTCGAGGTAGTACGGAAGCGCCAGCAGTCCTTGTGACAGCACCCACGCGCGGGCGCGCAGCTGGGTCGCTTCGTCCGCCTCGACGATCCGCAGGAACGTCGCCCGGTGCGGTGCTGCGAGGAGGTGCCAGGCGGCCATCGCGTCGCCAGCAGGATCGCCCACGACCAGTCCACCGAAGTCGACGACGCCCACGAGCATCCCGTCGGCCACGAGCAGGTTGTCGGCATGGAGATCGCGATGCAGCCAGACGCCGTCGCCGCCCCACGTCGGGGCCTCCAGGGCGGCACCCCACAGGTCCTGGGCCATCGACGGGTCGCACAGGTCCGACTCGATGCGTCGCGCCGACATCAGCGCCCTCACCTCCGCGAGGGCACCCATCGTCTCGTCATCGAACGCCGCGAGTGACCCGGCTCTTCGCGTGCCGACATCCGCCACGGGAGCGCCCGCCGTGTCGATGCTCTGGAGACGCATGACGAACCGGCCCAGCCGCTCCGCCAGCGCGTCCGGTCGAAGCCGGGCGGTATCGGCGGCTCGCCCATCGACCCATCTGCAGACCGACCACGGGAAGGGGTAGCTCTCCGTCGGTTCCCCACGAGCGATCGGCACCGGGACCGGGAGAGGCAGCTCGGGCGCGAGGCGTGGGAGCCATTCCAGCTCCAGGAGCAGGCCGGGGACCGCCGAGGGAGTCCGTGGCAGTCGCAGAGCGAGGTCGTCGCCGACCCGGAAGACGACGTTGTCCGTGCCCTGCGTCTCCGAGGGTCGGAGTGGTCGTTGCGCCAGAAGGGGGAACTGCTCGGCGAGAAGGCGCCTCGCGAGCCCGTGACCGATGCGGGTCTCGTCGCGATGCAGCCGCTCCATGCCTGTCGCCTCGGGCGCTGGCCATCAGTGTGCCGGAGGGACCCGCGTCGCGGGGGCGGGCCGGCTCAGTCACGCACCAGGCGAAGGGTGCGCTCGGCGAGCTCGCCGATGTGGACCCGGTCGAAATCGCGGACGGCGCTGCGGATGTGCACATGGGTCGTCCCGACCAGTGCCTCCGGCACCGCGCTCGCCCCGTGCAGTGCTCCGAACACGCTCCCGGTCGTGGCGCCGTTCGAGTCGGTGTCCCGGCCACCCGAGATGGTGGTCCCCACCGCGTCCATGAAGGTCTCGCCCCACAGCACGCCGATGGCGATCAGTGCCGCGTTGTTGAGGGTGTGCACCCACGGGTAGTGGCCGAGCTCGTCATCGACCCAGTCGAGCGCTGCCGTTCGTGTGGCGCCCTCGCGGTGCAACGCCGAGACCGCTTCCAGGACGTGCGCGAGCCGGGACCTGGGCGGGACGACCCGCAGTGATCGGTCGAACGCCGCGGCTGCGGTGTCGACGGCGAGGGCAGCCGCCACGAGCCCTGCCGCCCACAGCTCGCCGTAGAGCCCGTTCGCCGTGTGACTCAGCCGAGCGTCGACGAGGGCCAGCCGGGCCGCGCCGCCCGGATCGCCCGGTGACACGTAGCCGTACACGTCGCCCCGGATCAGCGCGCCGATCCACTCCCGGTACGGGTTGTCGAACGTCGCCGTGTCCGGCGGGCGGAGACCGTCGACGAGGTTCCGGTAGGCCGCTCGCTCGGCCGTGTAGGTCTGCGTGAACGGCAGACGGTCGAGCCACTCACGAGCGATGTCCTCGGTGGTCACCTCGCGCCCGTACCGCTCGAGCACGAACAAGCCGAGGATCGTCCAGTCGATGTCGTCGTCCCGGGGGACATCGGTGAAGCGACCGGCGGTGGCGAAGGGAGCGGACGGGTGCAGCGCCGGGACGCCCTCCGGGAGCGGGTCGAGCAACGGCAGGTACCCGCTCTGGGGGGACTGTCCTGCTGCCCGCAGGTACCGCGCCAGCTGCTCGCGGGTCAGTCCCTCGACCGGCTTGCCGAGCGTGTTGCCGACGGCGCGCCCGAGCCACGCCCCGCGGATGCGCTCGTCGAGCTGCTCGTCGGGGAACCCGATCGTGGGCACGGTCGTCAGGAGGGCCGACAGCCTCTCGTCGTCCCAGCTCTCGTCGTAGGCCCAGTCGGGCCGGCGCTCGACGCGCCGGAGATCGTCGCGCAGCCCCGCGAGCGCATGGAGATCGCCGGCGTCGGCCGCGGCACGAGCCTGCGCGGGGAGTGAGCCGACGAGGTAGCCGCTGGAGGCGAGCTGCTCGGCCTCGTCGGGAACGAGGTCCCGCGGATCCAGCACGTCGTGCACGTCGCATCCTGGGGTTGGGTGAGCGCCGGGCGACCCGAGTCAGCCCTTGACCGCCCCGGACAGGAAACCCTGCGTGACCTGTCGCTGGAGCGCGACGAACAGGACGATCACGGGCAGGATGGTGATCAGGGTGCCCGCAGCCAGCGGGCCGATATCGACGGAGCGACCCCCGACGAACAGGTAGAGACCGGTCGTGAGCGGCCGGTACCGACCGCTGGGGATGTAGAGGAGTGGCACGAGGAAGTTGTTCCACGTCTTCAGGAACGTGAAGACGGCGAGTGCTCCGATGCCGGAGGTGACCAGGGGCAGCATCACGCGCAGGAAGATCTGCCACTCCGAGGCCCCGTCGACCCGTGCAGCCTGATCGAGCTCGGGCGGAAGGTCCGAGAAGAAGGCCCGCATGAAGAAGGTGCCGAACGACAGCTCGGTGCTCGCCAGCACCAGGTTCACCCCGAGGAGACTGTCGAGCAGGCCCATCGCGCGCAGCTGGAAGTAGAGCGGGATCATGTACGTGAAGAACGGGACGAGCAGCCCCATGATCACCAGGTAGAAGAGCACGGTCCGACCGCGGAACGGGAGCCTCGCGAAGGCGTAGCCGCCCATGGTCGACAGCACGAGCACGAGCAGGGTGCTCGGGACCGAGAGCAGGAAGCTGTTGACCACGTAGTCGCTGAAGTTGCCGACGGTCCAGGCGGTCACGAGGTTCTCGGTCGAGAACGAGGAGAACAGCCCGAACGGGTTGACCTTGACGTCCTGCGACGTCTTCAGCGCGGTCGAGATGGTCAGCACGAGCGGGAACAGCGTCACCGCCGACAGCCCGATCAGCAGCAGATGCGTGCCGGCGAGCACGCGGCGCCGTCGACCGGAGCCGGGTCGTCGGCCGGTCACGCGCCCATCCCCTCGAGCGACAACCTGCGCTGGAGGCGGTTCAGGGAGATGGCGAACGGGATCGCTACCACGGTGACGATGAGCGCCAGGGTGGTGCCGTAGCTGATGCGGTTGAGCTGGAACGCGCTGCTGTACGCGTAGGTCCCCAGCACCTCGGAGGCGCCTGCCGGGCCACCGCCGGTCATGACGAACACGATGTCGAAGACGGCGAACCCACCGATCAGCGTGATGGTGGCGACGGTCAGGAACACCGGCATGATCTGCGGGACGATCACGTAGCGCACGCGCTGGACGGCGTTGGCGCCGTCCAGGCGCGCGGCGTCCACCTGGTCCATATCGACGTTCTGCAGGGCTGCCAAGAAGATCACGAACACGAAGCCGAACGTCGCCCAGATGGCGGTCGCGAGGACCGCGTACAGCGCCGTGTCGGGGTCGCCCAGCCACCCCTTGGTCCACGATCCTAGTCCCACCGCCTCGAGGGCCCGGTTGAGCCAGCCTCGCGAGGGCGCGTAGATCCAACTCCAGACGATGCCGATCGCGACCTGCGGCAGGACGTAGGGCAAGAAGAAGATCAACCGGTAGGCGGAGCCGCCACTGCGGGCGCCCCAGACGAGCAGAGCGAGCCAGAGCCCGATGATCAGGGGGGCCATCGTCCCCACGATGATCCAGACGATGTTGTGCCGCAGCGCGGTCCAGACCTTGGGGTCCTGGGCGAGCTCCGTGAGGTTGCCCAGTCCGACCCACGGTGGGTTCGGGTCGATGCCGTTGAAGTCGACGAACATGAAGTAGGCGGCGTTCACGAGGGGGAACAGCAGGAAAACGGCGACGATGGCCACCAACGGCGTGACCAGGAGAACGCCGAGGCGACGCTGGGCGCGGCGGGTCGCGGGCGGTAACTCGGACCGGGGTGGTTGGTGAGAGGGCGTGGTCCTCCGGCGCCCGCGCCGCCACACGGAGGCGTGTGGCGGCGCGACGGCCGTCGAGGGCGTGGTCGTCACCTGGGCGCCTCCCGGATCAGCTGCTCGCAGCCGCTTCGAGCCGCGCGGCGACCTCCTGTGGGGTGGCCTGTCCCGTGAAGAGGGCCTGCATCCCGTCGTACATCGCCTCGTTGAACTGGTCGGACGTCATGACGTCGATGTTGTAACCGAAGTCGCCCCCTCCGGAGAGCCCCGCGATGTCCTCGAGCACCTGCTCGAGGAGCGGCGACACCTCGAGCGCATCCGTGTCGATGGGGATCGGCGGGATGGTGTGGAGGTTCTCGACGGTCCACTGGGCGTGCTCTGGCGAGGCGAGGAAGTCGAGGAACTGGACCGCGGCGTCCTTGTGTGACGTGTTCGCCGAGATGAAGGGTCCGGAGCCGAGCCCGCCCGCGAAGATGCCCGGACCGTCGGGGCCGGGGAACGGGATGTACCCGACCTCGAAGTCGGTGTTGTCATCGATCTCGCCGACGAGCCAGCTGCCCGTCGGGATCATGGCGGCTTCACCCGAGTAGAACATCGCGATGGAGCCGTCGTAGTCGACCGCGGTGGGCGACTCCGGCAGGAAGCCCTCCTCGTGGAAGTCGCGCCACAGCTCGAGCGCAGAGACGACCTCGGGGGAGTCCCAGGAGGCCTCCCCGGCGAACAGCGCTTCGAGCCCGTCCGACTCGATGTCGCTCGACAACGCCATGCTCAGCAGGTGGCCGCCTTCCCATCCCTCCTTGTCGCCGACGGCCAGCGGTACGAGGCCGGCGTCCCGGATGGTGGCCATGGCGGTACGGAACTCCTCGAGGTTCTGCGGCGCGTCGAGCCCCAGCTCGTTGAAGATGTCGGCGTTGTAGAAGACGCCGATCGTCTCCATCTCGCCCGGGATCCCGTAGATCTTGCCGTCGACGGTGACGCGGTCCACGGCGAAGTCGTAGACCTCCCAGCCGTGCTCTGCGTACGCGTCCGTGATGTCGTGGACCAGGCCGGCCTCGATGAGTGCGCCTCCGAAGCCAGGGCCGGAGCCCCAGCTGAAGACGTCGGGGCCCTCCGCTGCGCGCAGCTGCGTCTGCAGGATCGTGCGCATCGTGTCGAAGGGCAACGCGTCGATCTGGATGTCGATGCCGGAGGCGGTCTCGAACTCGGCGACGTGCTCCTCGAGCGCCGCCAGTGCCTCCGCGTCCTCCGGCTCCTCGATCAGCCACTTCAGGGACGCGTCCTGCGCGCTCTCGCTCGTGCTCGCTGGGGCTTGCGAGCCCCCGGCGCTCTCGTTGCCGCCGGTGCAGGCGCTCACGGCCAGGCCGACCGCCGCGGCCGCCCCCAGAACCTTCCAACGTGACACGTGCATCGTCCGCGCTCCTCGTTCGCCCCGGGCGGACACCACCTGGCTGCGGCGCCCGTACAAACTTTTCAGGATGAAACGATTAGTGTCAAGGGAGAACGGTGTCGGGCTGCGGGAACACCGCTTGGATGGCGATCACCGCAGCGCCACGCGCCCACTCGAGGAACCCCATCGGACGGATCACCACGGGGTCGGCGGCGGACGTACGAGCGCCCGGGTACTCCAGGCGTCCGGCATCGAGCGCCGCCCGTCCGAGCTCGGCGAGCCGGACCCCTTCCCCCGACAGGATGATGCGCGCCACGCCGGTGAGCGACGTGATCGCCGAGACCGCGCGGCCGAGCGCGTGGGCTGCTTCGTCCACCACCCGGCGGGCCGCCGCGTCACCCTCTTCGGCGAGCGCCAGCACGTCGTCGTAGGTCACCGAGCGCCGATGTGCCTGCCCCACGGCCGCGGTCATCGCCGGCGAGGTGACGTACGAGGACATGCAGCCTCGGTGACCCCACGAGCAGAGGGGGCCGTGCGGATCGATCGCCAGATGGCTGACCGGGGCCACCGTCGTCGGTACGAGACGGTCGTCCATCACCAGTCCGTACCCGACGCCCGCACCGACGGTGACCAGGGCGAAGTCGCGTGAGTCCCGCCCGTGCCCGAACCACTGCTGTGCCCGTGTGAGACCCACCACGTCGTTCGCGAGGAACACCGGAACGTCGATCTCGGCGGCCAGCAGGCCACGGAACGGCACCTCGGCCCAGTCGAGGAAGGGCGAATGCGCGACCATCTCGCCGTCCTCGACGAGGCCCCCGACCGTCACCCCGACGCCGTGCACCTGACGTCCGGCGCGCCGGCGCAGTCGCCCGACGACATCCGACACGGTCGCCACCACGGACGCGACCTCGCGCGACGGCGCGTCGACCGTCTCGGCGTCGAGCACCTCCGCTCGGAGGTTCGTCGTCACCGCGTAGACCGTCTCCGAGGTGAGCTTCACGCCGACGAACCGCCACGCGTCGGGGACCACGTCCAGCGGCACCGATGAACGCCCACGGCCGGGCGATGGCACGGCGTCGGTCTCGACGAGGACGCCGGCGGCGAGCAGCGGCTTGACGAGACGTGTGAGGGTCGGCGCCGACGATCCCATGTCCTTGGCCAGCTGTGCCCGCGACCGGGGGCCGTGGACGAGGATGTCGATGGCCACGGCCCTCGCGCCGTCCGGGAGATGGGTCGACATGGTGTCCGCCTCCTGTGCCGGCCCACGGTGCCCCGCTCGCCGGCGGCGAACGCGGGCGCCGGCGCGGACGACGCGGCGTCGCGCGTCGCCACGTCCATTGTGACATGCTGTGCCATAGTTCCAGCGTGAAATCATAAGCCTGGTCAGGAGCGGCGAATGACCATCACGGCGAGCGACCACACGACGACGGGACCCGTCGTCCTGGAGAGCGCCGGCGTGGGGGTCCTGGTCGATGTGTCGGGTGGCGTTCCCCGCGTGCTGCACTGGGGACCGCCGGCAGGACGCGCGGTCACGGCCGACGACCTCGCTCGGCTGGCGGAGTTGCAACGTGGAGCCGACGGTCTCCACGGGGCACCAGGGATACCCGCCGTGCTGCCCGCACCGTCCGCCGGCTGGATGGGGTCGCCGGGTGTCGAGGGACATCGCGCGGGCGCGGACTTCTCTCCCCGGTTCGAGCACGTCGGCTGGACGTTGGACCGCGACGACGACGGCGGAGGCACGCTCGCGCTCGACGGCGAGGATCCGGTCGTCGGGCTTGCGGTGACCACCACGTTGGAGCTCGGACCCGAGGGCATCCTGCGCGTGCGGGCGAGCGTGACGAACTCGGCGACGACCGGTGACTACACCCTGAACGCCGTCCGGCTGGCTCTTCCCGTCCCCATCGAGGCCCAGGAGCTGCTCGATCTCGCCGGGCGGCATCTCCGCGAGCGGGCGCCACAACGACGCCCCTTCCACGTCGGCACGCACCTGCGCGAGGGCCGCCGGGGGCGGACGGGATCGGACGCCACGCTGCTGCTGGCGGCCGGCGTGGAGGGGTTCGGGTTCCGGCAGGGTGAGGTCTGGGCCGTCCACACCGCGTGGAGCGGGAACCACGCGACGTTCGCGGAGCGGGCCCTGACCGGCGTGCGGGTACTGGGTGGCGGCGAGGTGCTGTTGCCCGGGGAGGTCGTCCTCGCGCCGGGGGAGACCTACACCACACCGTGGCTCTACGGCGCCTACGGCGACGGGCTCGACGCGGTGAGTGCGGCGTTCCACGCGCACCTGCGCGGTCGGCGTCGCACGCCGCTCCCGCCCCGGCCCGTCGTGCTGAACACGTGGGAGGCCGTCTACTTCGACCACGATCTCGGGTCGCTGGTCGAGCTGGCGGATCGGGCCGCCCGCGTCGGCGTCGAGCGGTTCGTGCTCGACGACGGCTGGTTCCTCGGTCGCCGTGACGCCCGTGCTGGGCTCGGTGACTGGGAGGTCGACCCCGCCGTGTGGCCGGACGGCCTCACGCCGCTGGTGGACGCCGTACGCGCACGCGGTATGGATTTCGGGCTCTGGTTCGAGCCCGAGATGATCAGCGAGGATTCCGAGCTCGCGCGGGCGCATCCGGAGTGGATCCTCGCTCCCGGCGATCGGCTCCCGCTCGCCGGGAGGTACCAGCAGGTGCTCAACCTGACGATCCCGGCGGCGTTCGCGTACGTCCTCGAAGCGATGGACCGGCTCATCACCGCTCACGGCATCGACTACATCAAGTGGGACCACAACCGCGACCTGCTGGAGGCGGGGGACCGGGTGAGCCGTCAACCGCGCGTGCACGAGCAGACCCTCGCCGTGTACGCCCTCATGGACGAGCTGCGACGCCGGCACCCCGCGCTCGAGATCGAGTCGTGTTCGTCCGGGGGCGGCCGGGTCGACCTGGCGGTGCTCGAGCGCACGGACCGGATATGGGCGAGCGACTGCATCGACGCGCTCGAGCGCCAGCGGATCCAGCGTTGGACGGGTCTCCTGGTCCCCCCCGAGCTGGTGGGCAGTCACGTCGGGTCGGCGACGTCCCACACCACGCGTCGGACGCACTCGCTCGACTTCCGCGCGGCGACAGCCATCTTCGGTCACTTCGGCATCGAGTGGGACCTCCGCACCGCGTCCGATGACGAGCTGGACGAGCTCGCCGCCTGGGTGACGCTGTACAAGGACGTGCGGGGGCTGCTCGCGACCGGGACGACCGTGCGCAGCGACTACCCGGATGATGCGTACTGGGTCCACGGTGTCGTCGCGCCCGACCGCCGCTCGGCCTTGTTCGCTCTCGTCAGCATGGATACGAGCCCCGCCGCCCAGCCGGGCCGCGTGCGGCTTCCCGGTCTCGACCAGGGCCTGCGCTACCGGATCGAGCCCCTGCACGTGTCGGCCGCGGCCATGACCGCCACGCCCTCGGGTCCACCGTGGTGGTGGATCGAGTCGCCGACCGTCGGCGGCCAGACGCTCACGACCATCGGACTGCAGGGGCCGATGCTCGATCCGGAGCGCGCGCTCCTCTTCCGCCTGACGGCGGACCACGCCGACGGGAGGTAGTCGGGACATGGGACGGTTGGTCCGGTTCAACGCCCCGCGCGAGGTCGAGGTCGTCGACGTCGTCGACGCCGACCCTGCACCGGGGGAGGTACGGCTCGAGACCCTCTACTCCGGTATCTCTGCCGGGACGGAGCTCACCGCGTACCGCGGCAGCAATCCGTACCTCCACCGGCGGTGGGACCCGGATCGCCGGCTCTTCGTCGAGGGATCGACGACCCACGCCTACCCGCTGGACGGCTGGGGCTACGAGGAGGTCGGGCGCGTCGTCGCGGTCGGGTCCGACGACGACCGCGACCTCGTCGGCCGCACGGTGTGGGGCGCCTGGGGTCACCGTTCGTCGGCCGTGCGCCCCGCCACCTACGTGCGGCCACGGTGTCTGCCGGAGGGTGCGGACCCACGCAACGGCATCTTCGCGAAGATCGGTGCGATCGCGCTCAACGCCGTCCTCGACGCCGACATCCACGTCGGCGAGCACGTGGTCGTCTTCGGGGCCGGCGTCCCGGGACAGATCACCGCGCAGCTGGCGCGGCTCAACGGTGGGCGCGTCACCGTCGTCGACCTCCTCGCCGAGCGCCGGGCGCTCGCGGAGCGCCTCGGCGCCGAGCGGACGCTCGACCCCGCTGCGGTCGACGTCGCGAGCGTCATCCGGGCCGCCACGGGTGATCGCGGCGCCGATGTCGTCATCGAGATGAGTGGCAGCTACCACGCCCTCCAGGAGGCGACGCGCACGGTGGCGTACAGCTCTCGGGTGGTCGCGGCCGGCTTCTTCCAGGGGCCGGGCGCGCCGCTCGAGCTCGGCGACGAGTTCCACCACAACCGGGTCAGCATCGTCGGGTCACAGATCTCGGGTGTCGCACCCGGCCTGCAGCACCGGTGGGACGAGCTCCGCATGTCGGCGACCGTCCTCGAGCTGGAACGCGCGGGACGGCTCGACCTCGGATCCCTCATCAGCCACGTGGTGGACGCCGAGGACGCCGCCGGCGCGTTCGCGATGCTCGACACCGCGCCCGAGCGTGCGCTGCAGATCGTGCTCGACTACGGGATCGTGAGGTGACCACCGCGGTCGACCCCGACCCGGTCTCGCGGGGCACGGTCCGTTGGGGCATCCTGGCGACCGGCGGCGTCGCGCGGCTGTTCGCGCGCGACCTCCGGACCCACGGTCACCGTGTCACGGCGGTCGGCTCACGGACGTTGGCCGGTGCGCGCTCCTTCGCCGAGCAGTTCGGCATACCGCGGGCGCACGGGTCCTACGACGAGCTGGTGGCGGACCCGGAGGTCGACGTCGTCTACGTCGCCACCACCCACGACCGCCACGCCGAGAACGCCCAGGCGGCCCTCGCGCAGGGCAAGCACGTGCTGGTGGAGAAACCCTTCACCGTCAACGCGGCACAGGCCCAACAGGTGGTGGATCTGGGTCGACGGCGTGGCCTGCTGGTGATGGAGGCGATGTGGACGCGGTTCCTGCCCCACATGCGGTTCGTCCGGGAGGCCGTGGCGGCGGGTCGCATCGGGGAGGTCCGCTCGCTCCATGCCGACCACACCCAGCTGCTCCCCTCCGACCCCTCGCACCGACTCAACGACCCCCGGCGCGGTGGGGGCGCGCTGCTCGACCTGGGCGTGTACCCGCTGTCGCTGGCACACGACCTCCTCGGGGTGCCGGACGAGGTGACCGCCGTCGGCGAGCTCGCGGCGACCGGCGTGGACGCCTCCGTCGCGACGATCCTGCGCCACGACCGCGGCGCGCTGTCGACCTCGTTCTCGTCGATGCGCACGCGCGGTCCCAACCGGGCCGTCGTGCTCGGCACCTCGGGCCGGCTCGAGATCGCGCCGGTGTGGTACGCGCCGACCGAAGTGGAGGTACGCGACCACCGCGGCGAGGTCGTCGATCGCTTCGACGCACCCGTCAGCGGACGCGGGATGCAGTACCAGGCGACCGAGGTCGAGCGGCTGATCGAGGACGGGGAGGTCGCGAGCCCGCTGATGTCGCCGGGGGAGTCGGTCGCCGTGATGGCGACCCTCGATCGGGTGCGTGCGGCCATCGGCCTGCGCTACCCGGGCGAGTGATGCGACGAGCTGAGGGAGACGAGCAGTGGTGGTGAGGTCCGGCGGTCGGGTGGTGGTGATCGGTTCGGCGAACCTCGACGTCGTGGTGAGGGTGCAGCGTCTCCCGGCCGCCGGTGAGACCGTCCTCGGCCACCAGCTCGAGGAGGTCGCGGGCGGGAAGGGACTCAACCAGGCGATCGCGGCGGCGCTCCGGGGCCCCTGCACGTTCGTGGGCACCGTCGGCGACGACGAGGCCGGGCGCATCCTGGTCGATCGCCTCCAGCGGGCGGGCGTCGACACGACGTGGGTCGCGCGTGTCCCGGGCCCCACCGGCCGAGCCCTGATCGAGGTCGACGCCGCCGGCGAGAACCGCATCGTGGTGGCACCCCTCGCGAACGCACGGCTGGAGGCCGACACCGTGCGGAACGCCCTCGACCAGCTCGCCCCGGCGGTGGTGCTCGCCCAGCTCGAGGTCCCACTCGCCGCCGTGTCGGCGGCTGCCGCGTGGGCGGCGGCGAACGGCGCCAGGTTCGTGCTCAACGCCAGCCCGGTGGCCGTGCTGCCGCCGGATGTCCTCCGGTGCTGCGACCCGCTCGTCGTGAACCGTGTCGAGGCGAGCGCCATGCTGGGGGACGATCCGGCCGCGTCGGCACCCGACGACGGCGTCGGCGCGTTGGCGGACCGCCTCGCCGGGCAGGTCACCTCGGTCGTCGTCACCGACGGACCCCGGGGGGCCCACGTCGGCACGGCTGAGCGGATCCGCGTGATCCCGGCCGAACCCGTCACCCCGGTCGACACCACCGGCGCGGGGGACGCCTTCGCAGGGACGCTCGCGGGCGCGCTCGCGAACGGGGAGACGCTCCCGTCGGCGACCGGGTGTGCGAACGCGGCCGCCGCCCGCGTCATCCAGCTGCCCCGCGCGCAGCGATGACGGCCGTACGCGTCGAGGACGATGGTCCCCGGTGGGGGCGGATGCGCGAGGGGCCATCGCTCTGGTACCGCGCGCCGGGCCGCGCCAACCTGATCGGCGAGCACACCGACACCACCGCCGGTCTGGTCCTCCCCGCCGCGATCGACCGCGCCATCCATCTCGAGGCCCGGCTCGGTGGCGACCGCATCCGCCTGGAGTCCGCCGGCGCGCACGGCGCCGTCGACATCCCCGCGGACGGATCCGAGCTCCCGCCGGACGGGTGGGGACGCGTGGTCGCCGCGGTGGCGGCAGAGCTCGCAGCGGCTGGACGGGCTCCCGTGGGTCTCGAGGGGCGGCTGACGTCGGATCTCCCCCAGGGCGCCGGCCTGTCGTCCTCCGCGGCGCTCGAGGTCGTCGTCGCACTGGCGCTGCTCGACGCGGCCGCGCACACCTGCGATCCCGCCGACCTCGCCCAGCTCTGCCGTCGAGCGGAGCATCGCGCGGTCGGCGTCCCCTCTGGCGTCATGGACCAGATGGCGTCGCTGCTCGGCCGCGACGACCACGCGGTGCTCATCGACTGCGGGACACTCGAGCACCGGCCGGTCCGGCTCCCGTCGGACCACGTCCTCGTCGTGGTGGACTCGGGGGTCGCACGCCAGCTGGGCGACACCGGCTACGCCCGCCGGACGGAGGAGCTCCGTGGCGCGACCGGGGTGCTCGGCGGCCGCCGGCCGAGCGACGTGCATCCCGACGAGCTCCCCGCGTTGCTGACACGTCTCGAGCCCGTCCTCGCACGACGGCTCCGGCACGTCGTCACCGAGAACGACCGCGTACGCGAGGCGGTCGCGGCCCTCGAAGCGGGCGACATCCGGCGACTGGGTGCGCTCCTCGCCGCGGGGCATGCGAGTCTGCGCGACGACTTCGAGGTGTCCACGCCCGAGCTGGACTCGCTCGTCGACCTCGCGGTGGCCGCAGGCGCCGCCGCAGCGCGGATGACCGGTGGCGGGTTCGGCGGCTCCATCGTCGCCCTGGTGCAGGAGCAGGTCGTCGACGAGGTGGTCGAGGAGACCCTCGAACGCTATCGGCGCCGCCACCCCGGCCGGGCCCCCGTGGCGTACCGGTGTCGCGCATCGTCGGGCGCCGGCCGCATCGAGCCGGGTGGGGTGGCCAGCACGGGTCCCGCGTCGCGGGATGCGGACCGCCGTCGGGGCGGATCGCCGTGAGCACCGTCCCGGAGCCCCTGCGCGCTGCCCCGCACCGACGGTTCGATCCGCTGCAGGGTCGATGGCTGGTGGTGTCGCCGCAGCGGTTGCAGCGACCCTGGCAGGGCCACGAGGAGGACGCCACGCCGGAGGAGCTGCCCGCTCACGACCCCGCCTGCTACCTCTGCCCGGGCAACGAGCGTGCCGACGGCCGACGCAACCCCGACTACGAGGGCGTGTTCGTCTTCGACAACGACTTCCCGGCCCTCCTCCCGGACATCGACGACGTCTCGCTCGACCACCGAGGGCTGCTCGTCGCGGAGACCGAGCGCGGCATCTGTCGCGTCCTGTGCTTCTCGCCGCGGCACGACGTTCGCCTCGCTGAGATGGATCGGACCGCGCTGCGACGCGTCGTCGACGTGTGGGCGGAGCAGTACGACGAGCTCGGCGCGCTCGACGACATCGCGCACGTCCAGATCTTCGAGAACCGGGGAGCGATGATGGGGGCCAGCAACCCCCACCCGCACGGACAGCTGTGGGCACAGGAGCACGTCCCCGACGAGGTGGTGCGGGAGGACGAGCGGCAGCGGCAGCACCACCGTCGGGGCGGGACGTGCCTGCTGTGCGACTACCTCGCGGTGGAGCTCCTGGAGGAGGAGCGCCTGATCGTCGCCAACGACGCTTTCGTCGCGGTCGTGCCCTTCTGGGCGGTGTGGCCCTTCGAGACGCTGGTGCTGCCGCGCCACCACGTCGGCACGGTCTCCGCCCTCGACGAACCCGAGCGGGACGGTCTCGGGGACATCCTGCGCCGGCTCACGCGCGGCTACGACGCCCTGTTCGGGGTCCCGTTCCCGTACAGCATGGGCGTCCACCAGTCGCCGACCGATGGGCGTGACCACGATGCGTGGCACCTCCACGCCCACTTCTATCCGCCACTGCTCCGATCGGCGTCGGTGCGGAAGTTCATGGTGGGCTTCGAGCTCCTCGGCCAGCCGCAGCGGGACGTCACGGCCGAGGCTGCCGCTGCACGGCTGCGTGCCTCCACGAGCTGAGCACCCGTACGCCGCCCCACCGGTGCTGCACGGTCGCGTCGCGACGAGGCGCTCAGCGGAGACCGCCTGTCCGGCTGACCCGGTCCGTCACCGCGCGCGCGGACGGGTCGGGCAGCGCGCAGCCCCGGGGCCGTCGTCCTCAAGTGCCCCGGGGACGTGCCGATGCATGGTCCGAGGCTGGCGCGGAGGTCCCGGTGGTCGTGCGTCGACCTGACCCGGGTCGTTCGGCCGCCGAGGAGAAGACGGTCCCATGCGAGCGTTCCTGCACCGCGTGCGCGCTGCCCGGGCGCACGCGTCGCCGACCGTCCAGTTCGCGGTCCTCAGCGCCGCCGCGTTCGTGGTGCTCGGGCTCGTGCTCAACACCTACCTCACGTCGCTGGTGGAGCGCCGGGCACTCGCGTCCGCGATCGATACCGGCGCGATCGCGGCGGACATCGGTGTCCACGGTCGACTGACGCCCGAGGATCTCGACCGCGGACTCACGCCGGCACAGGTGCAGGCACTCGACGACGCGCTGCGGACCGAGCGCGCGGACGGCATCCGGCGCCTGAAGATCTTCAACCGGCGCGGCGACATCGTCTTCTCCGACGACCACGACATCATCGGCGAGAACTTCGGCCTGGGAGCCTTCGTGGCGCGCGCCCTCGACGGCGAGATCGGGTCCAAGCGGGTCGAGTTCGGCACGGCCGAGCACGCCGGCGACCGTGGGCTGGGCCAGCTCATGGAGGTGTTCGTCCCGCTCGAGTACGACGGCCGGGTGGCGGGCGTGGCCGAGGTCTACCTGCCGTACGACAAGATCGACCGCGCGGTGGCGCGCGATACGAGGATGCTCGGCGGCATCACCGCCGCAAGCCTGCTCGTGATGTGGGCGCTGCTGCTCCCCATCGTGCGGGCCGCGTCGAGGCGGCTGGCCCGGACCTCCGCGGAGAACGAGCACCTCGCCCTCCACGACGCGCTGACGGGTCTCCCGAACCGGCTGGTCGCCTTCGACCGCGTCCAGCAGGCGATCGCCACCGCCCGGCGAGCCGGCCACTCGGTCGCCGTCGTCTTCGTCGACCTCGACCGGTTCAAGGAGGTCAACGACACGCTCGGCCACCAGCACGGCGACGACCTGC
>JAHWKB010000178.1 GCA_019348115.1 Actinomycetota bacterium
GACATCTACCCGCGGGTGCAGCGCTGCTTCGAGGCCGGCGCGCTCGCGACCGGCACGACCGTGAGCTTCGACGAGCCGGGGCCCGCGTACTCGGAGTTCGACCACGACCCGGACCTCGTCGCCCTCTACCTCCGGAACGCGACCGCGGTCGGGCGCGAGTTCGTCGACCTCGGCGTCGCCGGGGAGCGCATGGTCGGCTCCACCGACATGGCGAACGTCTCGCTGGCGATGCCTGCCATCCATCCGATGCTGGCGATCGAGTCGGACGGGGCCGTCAACCACCAGCCCGCGTTCACCGCCGCGTGCGCCCGGCCCTCGGCCGACAAGGCGATCCTCGACGGGGCGACCGCGATGGCGTGGACCGCCATCGACGCGGCGGCCGAGGGGGCGCTGCGGGACCGCCTCCTCGCGACCGCCTACGACCACACGCGGAGCTGAGCCCGCGGACGTGTGCACGCTTCCTCGGGGACGTGTCCGAGGAAGCGTCTACAGATCCGCGGTCGGCCACCGGTGCGGGCGGACGTCGACGAGCTCGAAGCCGAGGAAGCGCTCGCCGAGCTCGCGGAAGCGGGCCGGGTCGCCGGTGGTGAAGAAGGTCCGTCGACCCGGGATGCCGCCGGGCTCCCGCATCCAGCCGGTCCGCTCGAGGATGTCCCGGACCTCGAAGGCCGTCTCGTCGGCGGAGGACACGAGCGTCACGTCGCGACCGACGTGGTCCTTGATGGTCCGGGCGAGGAGCGGGTAGTGCGTGCAGCCGAGGACCAGCACATCGATGTCGTGGTCGGCGAGCTCCGCCAGGCGCGCCCCGACCACGGCGTCGGCCCGGGGGCCGGTCGTGTCCCCGCCCTCGACGAGCTCGACGAAGCCGGGGCACGCCAGCGTCGTGAGCTCGAGCCCGGTGCGCAGCTGCTCGGCCGTGTGCTCGTAGATCTTCGAGTCCGCCGTGATCTGGGTCCCCACGACGCCGACGCGGCCGGTCGTGGTGACCTTCTGGGCCGCGCGGACGCCGGGCTCCACCACGCCGATGACGGGGACGTCGGTGCGCTCGCGGAGGAGCTCGAGCGCCGCCGCCGTGGCGGAGTTGCAGGCGATCACGATCATCTTCACGCCCTCGGCGAGGAGGACGTCCGCGATCTCGAGCGAGTAGCGCTGCAGCTCCTCGCGCGACTTCGGTCCGTAGGGGTAGCGCGCCGTGTCGCCGAGGTAGACCAGGTGCTCGTCGGGGAGCAGGTCGGCGAGGGCCTGGAGGACCGTCAGCCCACCCAGGCCGCTGTCGAAGACCCCGATGGGCCGATCGTTCAACCGACGCTCCCGCGTGACGCACGGACGGCGACGGTAGCGTCCGCAGCCTGATCCTCGTCCCACCGAAGGCCCATCGATGACGACGCCCCGCCTCGCCGTCCTGCCACGCGGCGCGTTCCTCGAGGACGCGGTCCGCGAGGGCGGCGGCGAGGTCGTGGACGTGGCCGACGCCGAGGGCGTGGTCTGGTCGGACCCCAAGGACGCCGGCGGCCTCCGGCGCATCCTCGACGAGCACCCCGGCATCCGCTGGGTCCAGCTCCCGTGGGCCGGGATCGAGCCGTTCGTCGACGTGCTCGACGACGACCACGTGTGGACCTGCGGCAAGGGCGTCTACGCCGAACCGGTGGCCGAGCACGCCCTCGCGCTGGCGCTCGCGGGGATGCGCGCCATCGGCCACTACGCCCGGCAGCGAACCTGGACCGGGCCGGTGGGTCGCAACCTCCTGGGCGCGACCGTGACCATCCTGGGCGGCGGCGAGATCACCACCTCGCTCGTCCGGCTCCTGGGACCCTTCGGCTGCACCGTCCGGGTCGTGCGCCGGCACGTCGCGGCGATGGACGGCGTCGACGAGGTCGTCCCGAGCGACGACCTCCACCGGCTCCTCCCCGACACGGACCTGCTCGTGCTCGCGCTGGCGCTCACCGACGAGACGGCCGGCATCATCGGGGCGGACGAGCTCGCGCTCCTGCCCGACCACGCCTGGATCGTGAACGTCGCCCGCGGCCAGCACGTCGACACCGACGCGCTCGTGGCCGCGCTGGAGGACGGCGCCATCGGCGGGGCGGCGCTCGACGTCACCGATCCCGAGCCGTTGCCGGACGACCACCCCCTGTGGGAGCGCGAGGACGTGATCATCTCGCCGCACACGGCCAACACCCCGGAGATGGGTCGGCCCCTCCTCGCGCGGCGGGTCACCGACAACGTCCGGCGGTGGGCTGCCGGCGAGGAGCTCCTCGGCCCGGTGCACACCGATCTCGGCTACTGACCGCAGTACGGTGCCGGGCCCCGACCCGAGGAGCCAGCGGTGCGCATCGGCGTGATGATCTTCCCGACCGATCGGGCGATGCCGCCGGACGAGCTCGCGACGGAGGTCGAGGCACGCGGGTTCGCGTCGCTCTACGTCCCGGAGCACACCCACATCCCGGTCGACCACTCGCCCTACCCCGCGGGTGGCGAGCTCCCCGAGATGTACAAGCGGACGCTCGACCCGTTCGTCGCGCTGTCCGCGGCCGCGGCGGTGACGACCGACCTGCGACTCGGCACCGGCATCTGCCTCGTCGCGCAGCACCACCCGATCGACCTCGCGAAGCAGGTCGCGTCGCTCGACCACCTCTCGGGCGGTCGCGTCGACTTCGGCATCGGCTACGGCTGGGACGTGCCCGAGACCGAGCACCACGGGGTCGCCTTCTCCGACCGGCGGGCGTTCGTCCACGAGTCGGTCGAGGCGATGAAGGCGCTGTGGACCGAGGAGGAGGCGAGCTTCGCCGGCGAGCACGTCTCGTTCGGACCGAGCTACGCCTGGCCGAAGCCGGTGCAGGATCCGCACCCTCCCGTGCTCCTCGGTGCGGCGCTGGGACCGAAGGCGAAGGCCGCGCTCGTCGAGCACTGCGACGGATGGATGCCCATCGGCGGGCGGGGGCTCAAGGAGCGGATCCCCGAGGTCCGGGCGGCGCTCGAGGAGGCGGGACGCGACCCCGACGCGTTCCGGTTCCACGTCTACGGCTCCACGCCCGACGTCGACCAGGTGCGCTACTTCGGTGAGCTCGGCGTGCACCAGACCTCGTTCTGGCTCCCGCCGGCGGGTCGTGACGAGGTCATCCCGGCACTCGACGCCTACGCCCGGATCGCCGAGGCGGTGGCGTGAGCCACGGCACGGGCCGCCACACGGCGGACGACCTCGTCGCGCCGCGGTACGGCGAGGCCTCGATCGCGGACCTGGTGCCCTCCGCCATGGCGGCGGTCGGGCTGGGTGCACCCAACCCGCTGGACCTCCCGCCGTGCGACGCGGCCGTGGTCCTGGTCGTCGACGGGCTCGGCGCCCGCCAGCTGCGCGAGCACGCCGCGGCCGCGCCCTTCCTGGCGGGCCGCCTCGACGACCCGATCGACGCGGCCTTCCCGACGACGACCGCCGCCTCGCTGGCCTCGATCGGCACCGGGCTGCCGCCCGGCCAGCACGGCATCGCCGGCTACGCCATCGGTCATCCCGACCACGACCAGCCGTTCAACCTCCTGACGTGGCGGGTCGGGTGCCGCGGTGGCGGCTTCGACGCCCGCGAGGTCATCCCGCCCGAGACCTACCAGCCGACGCCCACGGCGCTCGAGCGCGCCGGTGACCTCGGCGCCCGGGTCGCGGTCGTGGTGCACCCGGACTTCACCGACTCCGGCCTCACCCGCGCCGGGCTCCGCGGGGGGACGCGGGTCGAGGCGGTCGGGCTCGCCGGCACGGTGGAGGCGGCCGTCGCTGCGACCCGGGGGCGTGGACCGATGCTCGTCTACGCGCACCACGGCGACGTGGACACCATGGGGCACGTGTACGGCGCCGGGAGCGAGCAGTGGAGCTCGGCGCTGAGCGCCGTCGACGCCGAGCTCGAGCGGATCGCCGAGCTCCTCCCCCGTGGCACGGCCCTGTACGTGACCGCGGACCACGGGATGGTGACGGTGCCGGAGGAGGAGGTGTTCGAGCTCGTCGACCACGACGAGCTCACCGCCGGCGTCCGCGTGCTCGCCGGCGAGCCCCGGGTGCGGCAGCTGTGGGTCGAGCCGGACGCGCGCGACGACGTGCTCGCCGCGTGGCAGGAGACGCTCGACGGGCGCGCGGTGGTCGTCGCCCGAGAGGACGCGATCGCGGCCGGGTGGTTCGGCGTCGTCGCGGACCACGTCCTCGACCGCATCGGCGAGGTCGTCGCGGTCGCCACCCGCGGCTCGATGGTCCACCGGGAGGTCGATCCCTTCGGTGGTCGCCTCCTCGGCCAGCACGGCGCGCTGTCGCGCGACGAGGTCGAGGTCCCGCTCATCCGGATCCAGCCGTGAGCGCGGACGTCGAGGCGCGGGTCCGACGCGAGCTCGAGCGGCTCGGCGTGACGCACGAGCTCATGGACATCGACCCGGCGCTCGCGGACACCGCCGCGTTCTGTGAGGCGTACGACGTGGCGCTCGAGGACTCCGCCAACTGCATCATCGTCGCGTCCCGCGACGACCCGCCGACGTTCGCGGCATGCCTCGTGCTGGCCACCACCAGGCTCGACGTCAACAAGCGGGTCCGGAAGCTGTTGGGCGTGCGGAAGCTGTCGTTCGCCTCCGCCGAGCAGACGCGCGAGCTCACGGGGATGGAGATCGGTGGGGTCACCCCCTTCGGTCTCCCGGACGACCTGCCGCTCCTCATCGACGAGCGCGTCCGGTCCCGCGACCGGGTCGTCGTCGGCGGCGGCAGCCGCGCGCTGAAGGTCGTCGTGCCACCCGAGGCCCTCGGGGCGCTCCCGAACGCCTCGTTCGTCACCGACCTCGCGCTCGAGGGCTGAGACGCCGCGTCCGGACGGTCACGGGTCGCCGACGGCGCTGGCCGGACCGACGGGGTCGCCGGCAGCCGCGGGCGGCGCGGTCCCTACCGTCGTGAGGGACGCCCCACCCGACGAGGAGCCATCCGTGGCCGACGACCGGACCG
Source organism: Actinomycetota bacterium (assembly GCA_019348115.1). Classification (GTDB taxonomy): domain Bacteria; phylum Actinomycetota; class Nitriliruptoria; order Nitriliruptorales; family Nitriliruptoraceae; genus JAHWJY01. Next base: position 4,964 of record JAHWKB010000178.1, read on the forward strand.
ACGTGCTCGCGGGCCGCCGCGCCGACGCGCCCACCGAGATCCCGAAGGACGGCTGGAAGCAGGTCGCGCTGCGGGTCAAGGACGAGATCAAGGACGACAACGTCGCGCTCATGGCCGGCGGTG
>JAHWKB010000179.1 GCA_019348115.1 Actinomycetota bacterium
CGTGCGGGATGCAGAACGTCTTGTGCAGGTTGAGGTGGCTCACGTCCGAGCCGAACTCCCCCGGCTTCGCCACCCCGACGAGGGCGTTGAGGTTCGCGCCGTCGAGGTAGACCTGCCCGCCGTGCTGGTGCACGAGGGCGCAGATCTCACGGATCGCCTGCTCGTAGACCCCGTGGGTCGACGGGTACGTGACCATCAGCGCGGCGAGGGTGTCGTCGTGCTCCTCCACGAGGCCGCGCAGCGCCTCGACGTCGACGTTGCCGTCCTCGTCGCAGGGCACGACCTTCACCTCCATGCCCGCCATGACGGCGGAGGCCGCGTTGGTGCCGTGCGCCGACGACGGGATGAGGCACACCGTGCGCTGGCCGTCGCCGTTGGCCTCGTGGTAGGCGCGGATGGCGAGGAGGCCGGCGAACTCGCCCTGCGAGCCGGCGTTGGGCTGGACCGAGACGCGTGCGTAGCCGGTGATCTCGGCCAGCTGGTCCTCGAGCTCGCCGATCAGCTCCAGCAGGCCCTCGGCCTGGTCGAGGGGCACGAACGGGTGCAGATCCGCGAAGGCGGGCCAGGTGATGGGCTCCATCTCCGCGGTGGCGTTGAGCTTCATCGTGCACGACCCGAGCGGGATCATCGAGCGGTCGAGCGCGACGTCGCGGTCCGACAGACGGCGGAGGTAGCGCAGCATCTCGGTCTCGGAGCGGTGGGCCGAGAACACCGGGTGGGTGAGGATCTCCGAGGTGCGACGGAGGTCGACCGGGATGCCGCCCGGGACGTCGCCGTCGAGGCCGGCGGGGTCGGCGGCGACCCCGAAGACCGCGGCCAGGGCCTCGACGTCCTCCCGGGTCGTGGTCTCGTCGAAGGTGATGCCGACGTGGTCGTCGTCGACGGGGCGCAGGTTGTAGCCGGCCGCGACGGCGGCCTCGAGGACACGGGCGGCCTGGTCCGGGACGTGCACGGTCACGGTGTCGAAGAACGCGCCGGTCGGCACGTCCACGTCGGCGTCACGGAGCCGGGCGACCAGGAGGGCCGTCAGGCGGTGGACGCGCTCGGCGATGGTCCGGAGCCCCTCGGGACCGTGGTAGGTCGCGTACATCGCGGCGACGATCGCCAGGAGCACCTGGGACGTGCAGATGTTGGACGTGGCCTTCTCGCGACGGATGTGCTGCTCGCGCGTCTGCAGCGCCAGCCGGAAGGCCTGCCGGCCCGCGCGGTCGACCGAGACCCCGACGAGCCGCCCGGGGAGCGCCCGCTTGTGGTCCTCCTTGGTCGCCATGTACGCGGCGTGCGGGCCGCCGAACATCATCGGGACCCCGAACCGCTGGGTGCTCCCGACGACGACGTCGGCGCCCCACTCCCCTGGCGGCGTCAGCAGGACCAGCGCGAGGAGGTCGGCCGCCACCGTGACGAGGATGCCGCGCTCGTTGCACTCGGCGGCGAGCCCGCGGAGGTCCCGCACCTCACCACCGGATCCCGGGTACTGGAGCAGCACGCCGTAGACGTCGTCACCGACCTCGTCCTCGCCGGGACGGAAGCTGCGGACGTCGATGCCGAGCGGACGGGCCCGCGTCTCGACGACCGCGATGGTCTGGGGGTGGCAGTCCGCGTCGACGAGGAACACCTCGCCGTCGGCGCGCGACACCCGCCGGCACATCGCCATCGCCTCGGCCGCCGCGGTGGCCTCGTCGAGGAGCGACGCGTTGGCGAGCTCCATGCCGGTGAGGTCGCTCACCATGGTCTGGAAGTTGAGCAGCGCCTCGAGCCGGCCCTGGCTGATCTCCGGCTGGTACGGCGTGTAGGCCGTGTACCAGGACGGGTCCTCGAGGACGTTGCGACGGATGACGGGCGGCGTGATCGTGCCCGTGTAGCCGAGGCCGATGAAGCTCTTCAGCACCGTGTTCCGCCCGGCGAGCTCACGGAGCTCGGCCAGCACCTCGTGCTCGCGCATGGGCTCGCCCAGCGAGAGCTCGGCGTCCTCGAGCCGGATGGCGTCCGGGACGGCCTTGGCGACGAGCTCGTCGATGCTGCCGGCACCGACGGCGTCGAGCATCCGCTGGCGCTCGTCCGGTCCCGGGCCGATGTGGCGACGGATGAACAGCTCGCGCTGCTCGAGGCTTCGGAGATCGGTCACGGCGACGTCCTGGACGGTCCTGGCGGCTCTCGGGCGGAGGGTACGTCAGGCGTGCCTATGCTCCCCGCCATGCTCATCGGTGCGCACGTCCGGACCTCCGACCCCCTCGCGGCCGCAGCCGACCGCGGCGCGGAGGTCGTCCAGCTGTTCCTCTCCGACCCGCAGGGGTGGAAGAAGCCCCCGGCGAGGACCGACGCCGAGGAGCTCCGGGACGCCGACATCGCCGTCTACGTGCACGCGCCGTACGTCATCAACGTCGCGACCAGCAACAACCGCGTGCGCCACCCGAGCCGCCAGAACCTGACCAACACGGTCCGCGCCGCCGAGGCCATCGGCGCCGCCGGTGTGATCGTCCACGGGGGGCACGTCGGGGACGAGGACGACGCGGCGGAGGGGTTCGTCAACTGGCGCAAGACCCTGGAGCGGCTCGAGACGACGGTGCCGATCCTGATCGAGAACACCGCCGGCGGCGAGAACGCGATGGCGCGCGAGTTCGACGTCATCGCCCGGCTCTGGGACACCCTCGACGGCGTCGAGGTGCCGTTCGGCTTCTGCCTCGACACGTGCCACGCGTGGGCCGGGGGCGAGTCGCTCGTCGACGCGGTCGAGCGCGTGTGCGCCACGGTCGGCCGCATCGACCTCGTCCACCTCAACGACTCCCGGGACGAGTTCGACTCGCGCCGGGACCGCCACCAGAACCTCGGCGAGGGCCGGATCGACCCGGACCTCCTGGTCGAGGTGGTCCGCGCCGCCGACGCACCGGTCGTCGTGGAGACGCCCGACGGCGACGACGGTCAGGGTCAGGCCCGCGACATCGCCTGGATCCGCGCCGCCCTCGACGCCTGACGCCGGACCAGCGACGGCCCGCCCCGGGCGGGTCGGTCAGGCGAGCCGGAACAGGAACGCGGCGGTCTGTGCGCGCGTGACCCCGGAGGACGGCGAGAACCGCCCGGGAGCGGTGCCCCGGACGATGCCGTTCTCGCCGAGCCAGGCCACGGCGCGGCCGAGCTCCCCGTCGGGGGTCACGTCGGTGAACGCGTGGCCCGCCCGCGGGGCCGGAGACCCCGCTGCGCGGTGCAGGAGCAGCGCCATCTCGGCGCGGGACACGCGGCCGTCCGGCAGGAACCCGTCGCCCTCGACGACCTCGGCCGACGCCGCCCAGCGCAGCGCGGGCTCGTAGAAGCGACCGTCGTGGGACTCCGAGATGCCGAGGGTGCGCTTCTCGTTGCCCTTGACGTGCGGCTCGCCGGCGCTCCGCCACAGGAACACGGTCATGTGCGAGCGCGAGACCGGGTCGGCGGGGCGGAACGTGCCGTCGGTGAACCCCTCGGCGATGTCCTCGTCCGTCAGCCACCGGATCTCGTCCACCATCGGGTGGCTCGCACCGACGTCCCGGAACGGACCGCCGGAGGAGATGGGCGCCACGGGCGTCCCGCTCGGGCTGTCGGGCGCAGGGGCCGGAGCCGGAGCCGGGGCGGGGAGGTGGCTCGGATCGGCCTGGAAGAAGGACGTCTGGGCCTTCGCCCCGGCCCAGGAGAACGAGATGTGGATGTGGTCGGTGTGCGGGCTCGCCCCGCTGTACGGCTGCCAGCCCTCTGCGGCGCGGTAGGCCGACCACGACTGCCGGTTCCAGATGACGTACATGACCCCGAGGCGGCGCGCCATGGCGTGGCGGTTGCCGTGCTGGTCGGTCGCCAGCAGCCACCGCAGGAAGTCGTCCGCCTTCGCCTTGTCCGCGGCGACGTTGACGTCCAGCATCCAGTCGTAGGCGCGCCCTTCCTTGTGCTCGCTGCGGCCTCCCACGTCGCAGGCGCGGAGGATGCCGCCCCCGTTGGCACCGTAGGCCTGCTGGAGCATGGCGCGGAACGTCTTGACGCCTGGCTGCTCGATCGCGAGGCACTGGGTCTGGCCCTCGTACGCGGCGTAGTGGTCGATCGTGGCGCCGAACGCGGGGGTTGCCGGGGCCGCGTTGGCCGGGGCGGCGGAGCTGACGATCGCCACGAGGACGAGGGCGAGGAGCAGTCGCGCGGGGGTGCGGTGCGCGGGCGCGCAGGCGGAGGCCGGTCGGGGCACGGACGGGTCCTTGGAGGCGAGGGGGGAGGGCGCCGGCGGACTCCCGGCGTCACGGGTACCCCTCTCTTCGTCCACTCCCACCGGGGTCCTGCACGGTCACGGTGCGCTCCGTGCGCCTGCCGATGCATCCGGGTTGTCCGGGTACCCGGTCCGGTCCGGCGGGACGCTGGGCGGGTCCGGTCGCGGATCGAGGGGGCCGCCGGCCGCGGTCGAACCGGGCACGCCGCGTGTCCGACCGGCCGTGACCCCCCGCGGCCGGTGGGGGCCGCGCCTGCCTAGGTTCGACGTCGAGCATCGACATCCCGGGAGGACCACACCGTGGGCCTGAACGTCGCGAAGAAGATCATCCAGGACCACCTCGTCGACGGCGAGATGACCCCCGGCACGCCCATCGGTCTGCGGATCGACCAGACGCTGACCCAGGACGCCACCGGCACGCTCGTCATGCTCGAGCTCGAGGCGATGGGGCTCGACCGCGTCAAGACCGAGCTCTCGGCGCAGTACGTCGACCACAACCTCATCCAGGAGGACAACAAGAACCCGGACGACCACAACTTCCTCCGCACCGCCTGCGAGCGGTTCGGCGTGTGGTACTCGCGTCCCGGCAACGGCGTGTCGCACCCGGTCCACCAGGAGCGCTTCGGCAAGCCCGGCAAGACCATGGCCGGCTCCGACAGCCACACCCCCGCCGCCGGCGCGATCGGGATGGTGGCCATCGGCTCGGGCGGCCTCGACGTCGCGATGGCGATGGCCGGCGAGCCGCTGCGGATCAAGATGCCCGAGATCTGGGGCATCGAGCTCGTCGGTGAGCTCCCCGACTGGGTCTCGGCCAAGGACGTCATCCTCGAGCTCCTCCGCCGCCACG
>JAHWKB010000180.1 GCA_019348115.1 Actinomycetota bacterium
CGTTCCTCGTGGGCGGTGACGGGGTCCATGCGGTGCTCCTGGTCGGTCCGTCGCGGCCGCGGCGCTCAGTCGACGGAGAGCAGGTCCACGACGAAGACGAGGGTCTCGTTCGGGGCGATGGCGCCCGGGGCGCCGGCGGCGCCGTAGCCGAGGTCCGGCGGGATGACGAGCTTGCGCCGGCCACCGACCTTCATGCCCTCGACGCCCTGGTCCCAGCCGGCGATGACCCGCCCCTCGCCGAGGTCGAAGGTGAACGGCTGGCTGCGGTTCCAGGAGGCGTCGAACTCCTCGCCGGTCGACCACGCCTTGCCCACGTAGTGGACGGTCACCGTCTGGCCGGCCTCGGCCGTCTCGCCGTCGCCCACGACGAGGTCCTCCGTCACGAGCTGGGTCGGCGGGGCCTCGTCGGTCGCGATGTCGAAGTCTGGCTTCATCTGCAGGTCCTCGGTCGTGTCCGGTGACGCGGCGGGCTCGTCGGCGACCTCGGGCGTATCGGCGCCGCCGCAGGCGGACACGACGAGCGTGCCGGCGAGCAGCACGGCGGGGAGACGACGGGTGGGGCGCACGGGACCGTCCGGGGTCGGGGGCCCCGGAGGCTACCGTGCGCCCATGCTCCTCCCGATCCTCGGCCTCGCGGTCGGTCTCGTGCTCCTCACCGTGGCCGCCGACCACTTCGTCATCGGTGCGGCCCGGCTGGCCGCCCGCCTGCGGCTGTCCACGGTGGTCATCGGGGCCGTGGTGATCGGCTTCGGCACGAGCGCGCCCGAGATGGTGGTCTCGGGCCTGGCCGCGGCCCAGGGCTCCCTCGACATCGCGGTCGGAAACGTGATCGGGTCGAACATCGCCAACCTGTCGCTGGTGCTCGGGCTGGCGGCGCTGGTGGTCCCGATCGTGGTGGGTTCGCCGACGATCCGTCGCGAAGCGCCGCTGTCGCTGGGTGCGACCGTGCTGTTCGCCGTGCTCGTCCAGGGCGGGCTGACGCGCATCGAGGCGGTCGTCGCCGGCCTCGCGCTGGCCGCGGCGCTGGCGTGGATGCTCCTCACGAGCAGCGACGACGATCCCGAGCTCACCGACGAGGTCGACGAGTTCCTCGGCGACGAGGCGGAGGTCCGGACGGCCCGCGAGGCGGTGCGGACGCTCCTCGGGCTCGGCTTCACGCTCGGTGCCGCGCAGGTGCTGGTGCTGTCCGCGACGACCGTCGCGTCACGGGTCGGCCTCGAGGAGGGCTTCGTCGGGCTGACCATCGTCGCCATCGGGACGTCCCTGCCGGAGCTCGCCACCTCCCTCCAGGCCGCGCGCAAGGGCGAGACCGACCTCATCGTCGGCAACCTCCTCGGCTCGAACATCTTCAACTCGCTGGCCGTCGTCGCGGTCGCCGGTCTCCTCGGCCCCGGCCGCCTGGCGGACCCCACCCTCGCCGGCGCCGCCGTCGTGCTGATGCTCACGATCTCCGTCCTCGCGACGGTCTTCATGGCGACCGGTCGCCGCGTCGTGCGCTGGGAGGGGCTGGTGCTCCTCATCGGCTACCTCGCGGTCGTGCCGGCGCTCGCCTGATGCCCACGCCATCACGCCCGCGGACCGGCGACCCGCACCGAACGATCGGAGGACAGCCATGAGCGCAGCGGACACCCCCGGAGAGCTGCTCGTCCTCCAGCACGCCGACGTGACGGGGCCCGACCAGCTCGTGCCCACCCTCGACGCCCGGACGCCGCAGCAGCCCTGGCGGTTGGTGGCGCTCGACCGCGAGGGCGTCCCGCAGCTGACCGACGACGTCCGGGGGCTGCTCGTCCTCGGTGGCCCCATGGGGGTGGCCGACCGGGACGAACACCCGTGGATCGACGACGAGCTCGCGCTCCTCCGCGACGCCATCGACCGCGACGTGCCCGTGTTCGGCATCTGCCTCGGCGCGCAGCTCCTCGCGACCGCCGCGGGCGGCGAGGTCACCCGCCGGGCGAGCCCCGAGGTCGCGATCCTCCCCCTCGACCGCACCGCCGAGGGCGGCGAGGACGAGATCTTCGCCGGCTGGCCCGACGGCGGGGCGGTCGTGCTGTCGCACCAGGACCAGGTCTCGACGCTCCCGGAGGGGGCCGTCCCGATGCTCACGGGCTCCGACGGGGTGCCCGCATGGCGGCTCGGGGAGGAGGCGCGCTCCTACGCCGTGCAGTTCCACCCCGAGGTCGGCGCCGACGGCGTCGCCACCTGGGCCTCGCGCGACGACCTCCGCGGGATGTACGAGCGCGCCGACGTCGACACCGAGGCGTTCGTGGCGGACGTCCGCCGGCGTGAGGCGTTCCTCCGCGCGGTCGGTGTCAGCCTCGTGGGGCGCTGGCTGGACGGGGTCGTCGCCGACTGACCACGCCCCGGGGGTCAGCGCGCCGACGCGGTCAGCTGCGCCAGGACGGCGTCGGTGACCACACCGGCCCCACCGACCGCGGTCACGTGGCCGACCGTCGCGGCGCGCCGTCGGAGCCAGGCGTGCACGGCGGCCGCGCCGGCGGGGTCCCTGCCGTCGACGAGGACGAGCACCTCGCCGCGGGCCGCGACGGTCCGCCCCGCGGCCAGCGCGTCCGGGTAGTTGTGCCCGGTGGCCGCCCACACCCGATGGTCGTCGGCCCCGTGCCGGAGGGCCTCCTCGGCGAGCGCGAGGGAGGTCTCGAAGCGGTCGGCGCCGGCGAGCCGACGGGTCGACCGGCCCATCGCGGTGATCGTGTCCTCCACGGACGCGGAGATCGCGCCCTCGCCGCCGGCGATGCGGACCTCGCCGATGTCGGTGCGGGCCAGGAACCGCCGGGTCGCGAGCGGCAGCTCGTCGCCCTTCGTGAGGAGGATCGGGATGCGCTGGGCCGCGGCCACCGCGCTCGCGGCGAGCGCGTCGGGCCACCCGCGGGAGGGGTTCGCGTGCTCGCCGAGCGCGACGATCGGCGAGATCGTCCCCGGGTTGCCAGCGGCCACCTCCTCGGCGACGACGCGGGCGATCTCGTAGCGGTCCTCACCCGCGATGCGTCGCACGCTCGTGATGCCGGCGTGCTGGCGGAGCTGGCCCTCGAGCTCCGGGCCGAGCGTGTCGGTGCCACCGACGATGACGGCATCGGTCGCGCCGAGGCGCTGGATCTCGTCGGCGACCGCCGGGTCGAGGACGTCCCGGTCGGGCAGCTGCGTGCTCCAGGTCAGGAGGACCGGCGCGTCGAGGGTGGCGGCGAGCGGGGCGGAGAGGAGCGCCTCCGGGTAGCCCTCGGCCGGGGCGACGACCACGGTCGAGGCCGAGGTGAACGCGGCGCGGGCCAGGGAGACGGACGTGAGGACGCGGTTCCCGCCGGAGACGCGGTCGCCGACCTCGACGGTGGCCGACGGCGGGGGGGTCGGGCTGGCCGACGCCGTGCCTCGTCCGGTCGGGGTCCAGTACCGGCCCTCCTCCAGGGCCTCGGCGACGTACGGGTACGGGTCGACCTTGGCGGGGTCGTCGGCACCGAGCTGTGCGTGCCCCTCCCACATCTCGAAGTGCAGGTGGTCGTTGCCGCAGCCGGCGTTGCCGGACGAGCCGACGTAGCCGATGTGGTCGCCCGTCTCGACCCGGACCACGTCACCGGTCGAGGAGCCGGTCGGGAGCGGCTCGAGCGTGCCCCGCTCCTCGAGGGCCTCGACGAGTGCCGCCGAGAAGGCGTTGGCCGGCCCGCCCAGCCGGTCGCAGCCGTCAGGGCGCTCGGGGGTGTCGTTGTTGAGGTGCAGGTAGAAGTAGGTGTTGCCGTCGTCGCCGTAGACGAGCAGCCCGTACGAGCTGCACGGCTCGGTGGTGCAGCTGGTGTCGGCGCCGCCGTACGCCCGCCGGATGTAGCCCCCGGACGCGGCGTACACCGGCGTCATCTGCGGCGCCATGATGTCGACCCCGCGGTGCGTGCGGCTGCACCCCGAGCCCCGGCAGTCGCCGTAGTTGTCGTGCAGCGTCACGCCGTCGGTGACCTGGACCGGGTACCAGATCTCGGCCTCGAGCGCGGTCGCCGGCAGCGCCACGGCGGCGGACAGCACCATGGCGACGAGCACGGACAGGACGACGGATCGACGCACGGACGGCTCCGGGACGGGACGGGGAGGGACCTACGCTGTGGTAACTCGACGGACCGGTCGGGCGCCTTGAGTCCGGACGAGGCCCCGGGCAGGGGCCCGGACACGGTGCGGCGGGACGCGCCTTCCGGTGCGCCCGACGGGTCCGACGCTACCGTCGAGGCGCCCCGTCGCCGACGACCCGCGACGACCCGCGACGGGCAGGGAGGCGAGGTGGCGGCAGGATCCCGCCCCGCCGTGTCCGCGGATGCACGGCCGACGGCGGCGGCCGCGTCCGACGGCCACCCGCCCCGGGAGCCCGACGGCCCGGCGTTCCCGGTGGCGGAGGACGAGGTGCGCGCCCTCATCGCACTGGCGGCGCTCGGGGGGCCCGACCGGCTCTCCCACCACGAACGGCTCGCGCTGGGCCGAGCCCTCGAGGCCTCCCCCGCTCTGCGCGCCGAGCTCCGCGCCCTGGCGGCGGTCGCGGCGGCGCTGCCCCCGCCGGCCCCGACGCCGACGACCGCCCTCGGCCGCATCGGCGCCGCGCTCCCGCCCGCCCTGTTGCGGGTCCAGGTCGTCGCCGCGCTCGCCGCGGCGATCCTGCTCCTCGGCGTCGTCCGGGTCGCGAGCGGCACCGGGACCGCCGAGGCCACCGTCACGACCGCGACCGTCTCCACCGTGGACGCGACGGCCGCCGTCGTGGCGCGTGCCTGGGGGGTCGAGGTCCGCCTCGACCTCGCCGGCACCAGCGCCGGCGAGGGCTACGAGGTGGTCGTCGCCGACCACGACGGTGGCACCGTCGCCGTCGGGAGCTTCACCGGCGAGGACGGACCGGTGCGGTTCGTCGGCACCGCCGGCGTGCCGCGGGACGAGGTCGCGGAACTGCGGGTCACCGACGCCTCCGGCGACCTGATCCTCCGCGCCGACCTCGGCTGAGACGGGCCCGGCTCACTCCGCGCCGCCGGCGATCCGAGCGCGCCGGGCGTGCTCCCTCGGTCGCTGGCGCT
>JAHWKB010000181.1 GCA_019348115.1 Actinomycetota bacterium
GGTGACGAGCACCAGGACCGCGAGCAGGATCCGGGCCCGCTTGCGTTGGTACACGGCGCTACGTCGACGGGCGGCGCGCCGGCCGCGACGCGGTCCGGCGGTCGGCGGAGCGCGCCGTCCCGCGACGCCACTGGGCGAGGGTCACGATCAGTGGCGCGAGGAGGAGATCAGGACCTTCTTCAGGGCCTCGAACTCCTCGAGGCACTTGCCCGAGCCGATCGCCACCGAGGACAGCGGGTTCTCGGTGATGTGGATGGGCATCCCGGTCTCGTGCTTGAGGCGCTCGTCGAGCCCCTTCAGCAGTCCGCCGCCGCCGGTCAGCACGATGCCCTTGTCCATGATGTCCGCGGCGAGCTCGGGCGGGGTCTTGTCGAGGGTGTTCTTGACCGCGTCGATGATGGCGTTGACCGGCTCCTCGATGGCCTTGCGGACCTCCTCGGCGGAGACGATGATCGTCTTCGGCAGACCGGAGACGAGGTCGCGACCGCGGATCTCGGCGTGGGGCTCGTCGGGCAGCGGGAACGCCGACCCGATCGCCATCTTGATCTCCTCGGAGGTGCGCTCGCCGAGCATCAGCGAGTACTCCTTCTTGATGTACGCGATGATCGCGTCATCGAGCTCGTCGCCGCCGATGCGGATCGACTGCGAGGTCACGATCCCGCCGAGGGAGATGACGGCGACCTCGGTCGTGCCGCCGCCGATGTCGACGACCATGTTGCCGGCGGGCTCGTGGACGGGGAGCCCGGCGCCGATCGCGGCGGCCATCGGCTCCTCGATGATGTAGGCGGCGCGGGCACCGGCCTGGACCGTGGCCTCCTCGACCGCGCGCTGCTCGACGCCGGTGATGCCGGACGGGACGCAGACGACGACCCGGGGCTTGGCGAGGAACCGGCGCTTGTGCACGGCCTGGATGAAGTAGCGCAGCATCTTCTCGGTCACGTCGAAGTCGGCGATGACGCCGTCCTTCAGCGGCCGGATCGCCATGATGTGACCGGGCGTTCGGCCGATCATGCGCTTGGCCTCGGCGCCCACGGCGAGGATCGCGCCGTTCTTGGTGTTGATCGCGACGACGGAGGGCTCGTTCAGGACGATGCCCCGGCCGCGGACGTACACCAGGGTGTTGGCGGTGCCGAGGTCCACGGCCATGTCACGACCGAGGAACTGGAAGGTGTTACCGATGTTCGCAGCCACGGGACGATCCGACGTGAGAGGAGCGAGAGGCAGGTGACGACGGTGACGCGGGCGGAACGCGTCCGAAGCCGGCGCCGCGCGCGAGGGTAACACCGGCAAGCAGCACGGGTGCGACGCCCGGAGCGGGTCCGCGCGGTGACCGCGTCCCGACGGGCGAGCGGGAACTCACCCTAGGCTGGCATCCTCGCCCGAAGGGAGCCGCCGTGCGTGCCGTCCTCGCCACCCTCCTGCTGGTCGTGCTCGGCGTGGCGGTGCCGGCCGCCGTCGCGACGGCCCAGACGACCAGCGAGCCGGCGGTCGCCCCGAGTGAGACCGTGCCGCCGACCGAGCCGGCCGCGACGGACTTCACGCCCCCGGTCGACCCCGGACAGAGCGAGGTCGGCGACGTCGCCCCGTCGGTCTCCCCCGCCCCGGCCGACGGCGACGACGATGGCATCGGCTGGGTCCTGCCCCTCGTCGCCATCATCCTCCTCGCGGCGGCGCTCGGCGCGGCGCGGATGCTCCGGCGCGGCCCGGCCGGGGGCGACCCGGGGGGCGCGACCGAGGACCCGTACGACCCCGGGGTCTAGACGAGGCCGCGGCGGGCGAGGCTCACCCAGGCGTCGCCGCCGACGACGAGGTGGTCGAGGAGCTCGACGCCGACGACCTCGCCGGCGGCCGTGAGCCGGCGCGTCACGAGCTCGTCGTCACGGCTCGGCTCCGGGTCGCCGGACGGGTGGTTGTGCGCGACGACCACCGCCGCGGCGTTGGCGAGGAGCGCGTCGCGGTAGAGCTCGCGCGGGGCCATGAAGGTGTGGTCGACCGACCCGATGCTCACCGTCGCGCGCTCGAGGAGCCGGTGCTTGGTGTCGAGGAGGAGCGCGACGCAGCGCTCACGGTCGGCGCCGGCGAGGAGTGGCAGCACGCACTCGGCCGCGGCCTCCGGCGAGGTCACCTCGGGGCGCGAGGCAGCGGCGGTGGGCTCGTACCACGCGCCGGCGCAGCGGGCGCACGGCTCCCGTCGCGCGATGGCGCGTCCCGTCGCCGGTCCCGTCCTCGCGTAGCCCGTCATCGCGCCCCTTGCGGTCGGAGGGCGCGACCGTGACAGACGACGACGCCCACCGCCGGAGCGGTGGGCGTCGGTCTGTGGAAGACGTCAGAACTTCCCGGGGTCGCCGGTGGCGCGGAGCGCCGCAGGCGCGAGCACGGCGCGGTCCGTCAGAACCGATCGGGGAAGAAGAGGCCGAGCTCGCGCTGCGCGGACTCCGGGGAGTCGGAGCCGTGGACGAGGTTCTCGCCGATCACGGTGGCGAAGTCGCCGCGGATGGAGCCGGTCGCGGCCTCGATCGGGTTCGTGGCGCCCATGATCTGGCGCATGCCCTTGATGGCGTCCTCGCCCTCGACGCACATCGCCACGAGCGGGCCGGAGGTGATGAAGTCGACGAGCTCGCCGAAGAAGGGGCGCTCACGGTGCTCGCCGTAGTGCTCCTCGGCGGTCTCGCGGTCGAGCGTCCGCAGCTCGAGGGCGCGGAGGGTGAAACCCTTGCGCTCGATGCGTGCGATGACCTCGCCGATGAGCCCGCGCTGGACGCCGTCGGGCTTGACGAGGATGAGGGTCTGTTCGGCGGCCACGGCGGACTCCAGGAGGATGTGGGGCGACGGACCGGACGGCCCGCGTTCGGGTGGGGAGGGTTCCAGCACGCCGCCGGAGCGGCAAGTCAGGGAGCGTCGTCGTCCGGTCCGCGGTCGTCGTCGACGCGGTCGAGCATCCGCTCGAGGGCGGCGTTGAACTCGGCCTCGTCCTCGTCGTCGTCGAGGTCGCCCGGCTCGTAGACGACCTCGTCGCCGGCGTCGTCGACCGGGAGGTAGACGTCGCGGGCGGCGCCGACCACGTACAGCGAGCCGGTCACGAGCACGCCGTCGCCGACGCCGGCGACCCCGGCCGCCTTCTCGAGCGCCTCGGCGACGCTGTCGGCCGCCTCGACGACGACGCCCGTCTCCTCCCACACCTCGACGGCGGCCTCGAGCATCTGCTCGAGGCTCGCGCCGCGCGCGGACGGGGGGGTCGTGACGACGACGTGCGAGGCGACGCCCCGGTACGCCCGGAGGATGCCGGCGAGGTCCTTGTCGGCGAGGGCCCCGATGACGAGGATGAGGTTGCGGAACTCGAAGGAGCCGGCGATCGCCTCGGCCGCGGCCCGCGCCCCGTGGGGGTTGTGCGCCCCGTCGAGCACGACCGTGGGCTCGCGGTGGACGATCTCGAGACGGCCCGGGACGGTCACGGCGCCGAAGCCCTGGCGGAGGAGGTCGTCGCCGAAGGTCGCGAACCCGTCGCCGGTGAACGCCGCGAACGCGGCGAGCGAGATCGCGGCGTTGGACGCCTGGTACTCCCCGAAGAGCGGCAGGAGGACGTCCTCGACGGTGCGCTCCCCCACGCGCAGCGTCAGGACCTGCCCGCCGACGGCCACGGTGCGCGAGACGACGCCGAAGTCCTCGTCCTCGAGGAGCAGGGTCGCGTCGGCGTCGGCGACCGCCCGCCGGATGACGGCGAGGACGTCGTCGCGCTGCCGGGCGCTGACGACGACCGACCCCTCCTTGATGATGCCGACCTTCTCGCCGGCGATCTCGACCGGCGTGGCGCCGAGCTCGCGGTGGTCGACGTCGATCGGCGTCAGCACCGCGACGTCCCCGCGGACGAGGTTCGTGGCGTCCCAGCGCCCGCCCATGCCGACCTCGAACACCCCGAGGTCGACGGGCTTGTCGGCGAACCACCAGTACGCCATCGCCGTGAGCGCCTCGAAGTAGGTCACCGAGTCGCGCGGGTCCTCGAGCTCGCTGTCGACGAGGTCGAGGAGCGGCCGGAGGTCGGCGTAGACCTCGGCGAACGTGGTCTCGCCGATGCGACGGCCGGCGACGGACAGCCGCTCGCGGATCGTCTGCAGGTGCGGGCTCGTGTACGTGCCCGCCGACAGCCCGGCCGCGCTGCACAACGCGGTCACCGTGCGGGTCACCGACGTCTTGCCGTTCGTGCCGGTGATGTGGATCGTCGGGTAGGAGCGCTCGGGGTTGCCGAGGAGCTCGGCGATGCGCGTGATGCGGTCGAGGTCCGGGATCATCCGGCCCGACCCGCGCTGCTGCAGGTCGGCGACGGCCTCGTCGAAGTCCATCAGGCGTCCAGCTGACGCAGCTGCTCGGCCTGCCCGGAGAGCTCGTCGATGATGCGGGTCAGGTCGTCGCGCCGGTCGCGCTCCTTCTGCACGACCTCCTCCGGGGCGCGGTCGACGAAGGTCGCGTTGCCGAGCTTGCCCTCGACCCGCTGGAGGTCCTCGCGCGCCTTGGCGACCTCCTTGTCGAGCCGGGCGAGCTCGGCGTCGACGTCGATGAGGCCGGTGAGGTCGACGAAGCACTCCCCCGCGGAGAACACGATGCGGGAGGTGCCCGGCTCGTCGACGGGCTGGTCCACGAACGACACGCTCTCCAGCCCGGCAAGCGCGAGGACGAGCGGGACGTGCGGCTCCAGCGCGTCACGCTGCGTCGTCTGCACCGCGAGCTCGAACCGCTTGCTCGGCGCGACGTCGTTCTGGGAGCGGAACTTCCGCACCTCGGTGACGAGATCCTGGACGAGGGCGAACGCGGCTTCGGCGTCCTCGTCCCGCTCGGTCCGCGCGGTCGGCCAGCTCGCCGCCATGAGGGACTCGCGGCCGCCGGCGGCGCCGGTGAGCGCGCGCCACAGCGTCTCGGTGACGAACGGCATGAGCGGCTGGAGCAGCCGGAGGAGATCGTCGAGCACGACGGCCAGCACGGCCTGTGCGGTCGCCCTGGCGTCCTCGTCGTCGCCGTAGAGGCGGACCTTCGCGGCCTCGAGGTACCAGTC
>JAHWKB010000182.1 GCA_019348115.1 Actinomycetota bacterium
GCGTGGGCGAGCTTCACGATCGCGTGCGCGAGCGCGGCCTGCTCCGGCCCCTCGGCGACGCGCGACACGAAGCTGCGGTCGACCTTGATGACCTGGACGGGGAAGCGCTGGAGGTAGGCGAAGGACGAGTAGCCGGTGCCGAAGTCGTCGATCGCGACCTCGATGCCCATCTCGGACAGGGCCGTCAGGACCGCGCCGGCGCGTTCCGGCTCGCCGACGAGGGCCGTCTCGGTGACCTCGAGGCAGAGCTGGCTCGCGCTGAGGCCAGCATCGTCCAGCGCCTCGGTCACGTCCACGAAGATCGTCGGAGCCAGCAGCTGGTGCGCGGAGAGGTTGACGCACACCCGGGTGCCTTCGCCGACCACCCCCTCGCGGCGCCACGCCGCGAGCTGGCGGCACGACTCGCGGAGGACCCACCGGCCGAGCGGCAGGATGAGGCCGGTGTCCTCGGCGACCGGGATGAACTCGTCCGGTGGGACGAGCCCGCGGGTCGGGTGCTCCCAGCGGACCAGCGCCTCGAACGCCGCGACGTCGCCCGAGGCGAGGTCGACGATCGGCTGGTAGTGCATCAGGAGCTGGCCGTCCTCGATCGCGGTCTGCAGCTCGCTGCGCACCCGGAGGCGATCGAGCGCCGCCATCCGCATGCCGTCCTGGAAGCGGACGAGCTTGTTCTTGCCGTCGCCCTTGGCGACGTACATCGCGACGTCGGCGTCGCCCACGAGCCCGTCGGCGTCGTCCCGGGTGTCGCCGATGCGCACGCCGACGCTCGCGGAGACGGAGACCTCCTGCTCGCCGACGAGGAACGGGCGGCGGATCGCCTCCACCACGCGCGAGAGCACGACGGTGACCTCGACCTCGTCGCTGACGTCCTCCATCAGCACGGCGAACTCGTCGCCGCCGAACCGGGCGCACGTGTCGGAGCGCCGCAGGGTCCGGGTGAGCCGCTGGGCGGTCTCCACGAGGAGCTGGTCGCCGGCGGAGTGCCCGTGGACGTCGTTGACGGCCTTGAACTCGTCGAGGTCGATGAGCGCGACCGCGACCTTGCTGTCGTCCCGCTCGGCACGCGCCAGCGCGTGGGCGAGGCGGTCGCTGAACAGCGCCCGGTTCGCCAGCCCGGTGACGGGGTCGTGGAAGGCCCGGTAGGTGACCTCCTCCTCGAGCCGCCGGCGCTCGGTCACGTCGCGGACGTTGACGACGACGGCGTCGCGGCCGAGGGTGTTGACGACGAGCTCGACCTCGCGCGGGTTCTCCGTGTCGCCGGCGTACAGCGCGCCGGAGAGGCCGGTCGCGTCGTCGAGACCCCTGACGGCGACCGGCACGCCATCGTCGGAGCGGAAGATCAACTCGCCGAACGGGCGCCCCACGAGGCTCTCGGCGGGCCGGCCGGCGATGGTCGTCAGCGAGGCGCTGGCGAACTCGATGACGTCGCCACGGCCGACGAGCAGGATGCCGTCAGCCGAGTTCTCGACCACCCCGAGGAGGAGCGCCTGACGACGGACGAGGATGTCGGCCAGCGACACCTCGTGCATGAACCGCTCGAAGGCGCTCACGATGTCGTCGTCGAGCCGCGACGGGGTGGCGACGAACAGCAGTCCGGCGAGCTCGTCCCCGTCACGCAGCGGCACGGAGACGCCGTGGGTGAACGGGTCGACGACGCCCATCGCGGCCTTGAGGGCCGCCATGCGCGCCGGCTCGAGCCGCACGACCGCACCGGAGAAGTACGCCGCCTGGAGGTCCTCGGGAAGGGCCTCGAGGGGCAGGGAGACGGTCGCGATCTCGGTGCCCGCGATGGCGGTCATCTCGAGCACGCCGTGGCGGTGCCGCCACAGGGTGATGCGGTGGTCCTCCGGCGCGGCCGCGTCGGCGGGCAGCAGCTTCGCCACGCCATCGAGCGCGATGCGGGCGACGTCCTGGGCGTCGGTCGCCGTCAGGAGCGCGGAGCTCGCGCTGGTCAGCGCCTCGTCCCGGCGGCGATGGTCCTCGTGTCGCCGGACGATCGCGGCGATGGTCCGCACGAGGTAGGTCACGACGACGACACCGATGACGTGCGAGACGAGCCCGCCGGCCACGGTCTCGGCACCTTCGGTCGCGATGACCGCGAGCTCGTAGGCCACGATGTAGAGCAACGTGTTCCGCGCGGCCCGCCACGACGACCCGAACGTCATGTGCAGGAACAGCGACCCGTACATGACCCCGAAGGCCCAGTCGTACTCGCCGCTGGCCGCGCCGAGCGTCGTGACGAGGACGGGGCCGATCAGGTCGAGCCACGTCCAGCGCTCGGCCCGGAGGTAGAGGACCGGGAGCCAGACGAACAACGCCGCGACCGACACGAGGTAGGCCGGCAGCGACACCATCGTGTCGATGCGGACGATGTCCACCAGGGCGATGGTGGTCGCGAGCAGACCGAGCAGCAGGAACTGCCGCCGCACGCGGTACAGCAGCCGGTCGGAGCCGACCGTCGATCGGCGCGCGCGACGAGCCCGCAGGCGGGCGAGGGGGGATGGGGTGAGCACGGTGCCTCCGCGACGGCTCGCCGGCGCTGGGCGGTGGGGGGGAGCGCTGGCGGGCCGTGCCCCTTCCGTGTCGGCCGTGTGGCGTCGCGCTTGAGGTCCCGGGAGGACGTTCTCGAAGGTGACGGTCACCTCCGTCGAGCAGGTCGTGGTGCCGGCCTCGCCACTTGGTAGGTGGACGAGCCGCCGCCGACCATCCTTCGGCTCGAGGACCGGGTCAGCTGCAGACGAGCACCTTGTTCTTGCCCTTGCCGGACCAGCCGCACGAGACCGTTGCCGACTGATCGTCGGTGGCACCCGCCGAGTCGGTGACGGTGAGCGCCACCGTGTACGAGCCGGGGCTCGAGAAGGTGAGCATGATCGCGGAGGTCGTCTCGCCGGTGCTCCAGAGGTACGTGACGTCGGCAGGAGTCGAACCGGAGCCGTCGAACCCGCAGGTGGACGAGCCGGCGCAATCCGTCGCGATCGACGCGACCGGCGCGACCGGGACCGGCTCACTGGAAGCCGCGAGCGTCGTCCCCTTCGCCTCGACCTTCGTGGACAGGGTGACGCCGTCGCTCCCGATGGCCTGGAGCCCGAAGGTGTACTCCGTGCTCGCCGCGAGCCCATCGACGGGGTACATCACGGTGTCCGCAGCGACGTCCACCGTGGTGCCGTCGTGCAACGTGATCCGGTAGCCCGTCTCGTCGCTCGAGTCGGTCCAGGTCAGGTCGATCCGTGACGAGGAGACGCCGTCGGCGGTGAAGCCGGTGGGTGTGGCCGGGGCGGCGACTGGCTCCGACGCGCCCCAGACCGAGTACAGGAGGAGGTTGGGGGAGTCTGCGCCGGCGTCCGTCACCACGCCCGCGGTGGCGTTGCCGACGACCGCGGTGTTCACGGTGTCCACGGACGCGGCGGTGTTGCCGGCCAGGGAGAGCGCGGCCGCGCCGGCGACGTGGGGGGTCGCCATGGACGTGCCCGAGATGGTGTGGGTGTCGGTGTCCGAGTCGATCCAGGCCGAGGTGATGCTCGAGCCGGGCGCGAACAGGTCGAGGCAGGTCCCGATGTTGGAGTAGGAGGCGCGCGCGTCGGTCTTCGTGGTCGCACCGACGGTGAGGCCCTCGGTGACCCGCGCGGGGCTGCGGGTACAGGCGTCCGAGCCGGAGTCGTTGCCGGCGGCGAGCGCGTAGACCACGCCCGACGCGATGGAGTTCCGGACGGCCGTGTCGACCGAGTCGTTGGCGCCGCCGCCGAGGCTCATGTTCGCCACGGCCGGCTTGACCGCGTTGTCGGTCACCCAGTCCACGCCGGCGATCACGCCCGACCACGTGCCGGAGCCCCGGCAGTTGAGGACCCGGACCGGCACGAGCTGTACGGCCTTCGCGACCCCGTAGGTCGCGCCGCCGATGGTCCCAGCCACGTGCGTGCCGTGCCCGTTGCAGTCGTCGGTGCCGTGGCGGTCGTCGATCGAGCTGAACCCACCGGACACGCGCCCGCCGAAGTCCGTGTGCGACGCCCGGATGCCCGTGTCGATCACGTAGGCCGTGACGTTCGAAGCGGTCGTCGCGTAGGAGTAGCTGCCGTCGAGCGGCAGGTCGCGCTGGTCGACGCGGTCGAGGCCCCAGGTCGCATTCGACTGCGTCCCGGTCGCGGAGACCCAGCCGTCGGCCTCGACGCGCTCGACGCGTGCGTCCGCGCGGAGGCGGTCGACCTCGCGCGCCGGGACGGCGCCGGCGAAGCCGCGCAGCGCCGACCGGTAGACGTGGTCGACGTCGGCACCGCGGGCGCGGTACTCACGTGCCACGGCCGCCGGGTCGGCACCGTCCACGAGCGTGACGATGTAGCGCCCGGGGATCGTGCCCTGCGCCGGAGCGCCGGACGTGCCCGGAGCGGGCGCGGCGGCGCTGGCGAGCGTCGCCGGCCCCAGCGCCAGGGCCGCCACGACGGCGAGCGGCAGGGACAGGATCCGGAAGGTGCGCATGCGACATCCCAGGGAGACGGCGGCCGACACCGGCCGAATGGTCACGTCCCCAGAGTGACGGCAGGTCGCCCCGGTGCCTATAGCCCGGGATGTCCATCTCGCTCAACCACCCCGGAACGGTCGAGGGCCGCCCGATCGGGCGGCCCTCGGAGACGTCCTGGGAGGGACGGCGCGGGGTCAGCCGGCCTTCAGCACGCGCGGGTCGAGGCCGTCGTAGGTCGCGAGGTACTCCTCACGCTGGGCCTTGAGCTGCGACACGATCTGCTCGTAGTCGTCGCGCCGGCCGAGGGACTCGTAGAGCTTGCGCGGCTGGAGCTTGTGCTCGTCGACGTCGATCCCGCCGGCCGCGACGAAGTAGCCGAAGTCCGGGTCCTCTTCCCACTCGATGGTCCCGTCGACGATGCCCTCCTGGACGGCCGCGGAGTCGGGGATGCGGACCTTCTCGGAGCCCTCGACGTCGTCCCCGCCACCGACGCGGCCGGTGTTGAGGAGGTAGACCTCGAGCTCGTTGGTCTCGAGGAGCTCGAGCAGGCGGTTGGCCTGCGAGGCGTCGTTCTCGAACCAGAACGGGTT
>JAHWKB010000183.1 GCA_019348115.1 Actinomycetota bacterium
CGACGGGGTGCTTCTGCACGATCCGCCACTGCTCCTCGGAGAGCTTGCCGACGTGCAGCAGGACGTCCTCGGGCATGTGCACCTTGCCGACGTCGTGGAGGAGGCCGGCGAGGCCGAGCGTGACGATCTGGTCCCGGCGGAGGCCCAGCGCCTGACCGAGCGACACCGCCAGCAGCCCGACGTTGAGCATGTGGTAGTAGGTGTACTCGTCGTACGACTTCACGGTCGTGAGCAGGAGCGCGCTCGAGGGCTCCATCGCGACCTCGGTCGCGAGCTTCTCGACCACGTTGGTGGCCGCCGAGAGGTCGACGGGCTTGCCACTCGAGACGCGCAGGGCCGTCTGCCGGAGGACCTCGAGCCCCATGGCGTACGCCCGACGCAGGTCGCTCAGGTCGTGCTCGCCCGCCTCCTCCCCGAGGACCGGCAGCGACATGTGGTTGAGCTGGATCCCACCGAGCCGCTCCGCGAGCGGGCGGTGCCCGTCGATCAGCTTCACCAGCTCGGCGAGGTCCTGCTCGGTCGTCGACAGCGTGAACCCGCACGCCTCGATGCCCTCACGCTCCATGGCCTCGACGAGCCGGAACAGGGAGAGCGACTCGCGCGAGAGGAGCGAGGAGCCGAGGTAGATGCTGTGCCTGGCGACGAAGAACGTCGGGTCGCCGTGCATGCTGGCGTGCAGCGCCTGGACGTGGGTGATGAGGTCCCGCAGCACCTCCTGCCGGTTGGGGTGCCCGTCGGGGTACAGCGAGAAGATCTGGCGTGCGGACGACAGCGAGCGCAGGAACGGCGCGGCCAGCGCGATCGCGGTCGGGTTCACCGTCATCGAGCTCATGACCGACCTCGGCGGACGTCGCGGAGGTGCCGTTTCGCCGAGCGTCGCAGCGCACGTGGCAGCCGAGGCACGCCGCGCCGCGACGCGAGCTCGGCGAGGAGGTCCGGCACCTCCGTCGAGGAGTGCGCGGCGAGCGAGTCGAGCGCCTCCCTCCGCAGCTCCAGGTCGTCGTCCTGCCGCACGAGGTCGGCGAGCGCGCGTGCCGCGACGTCGGCACCGATGCCCACCAGGCCCTGCCGGGCCGCCGCGGCGACCTGGGCGCTGTCGTCCGTGGCGAGTCGGCGCAGGTAGGGCACGGCACCGGAGCCGGCGCAGGCGACGAGGCTCCGCACGACCTCGCGACGGACCATCGCGTCGGGGTGGTCGACCAGTCGGCCGAGCATCGGCACCGCCTCGGTCCCCACGCCGGCGCGACCGAGGATGGTCACGAGGTTGCGCACGACGTACCAGCGGTCGTCGTCGATGTGGGCGTCGATCACGTCCACGTTGCCGGGCGTGAGCGCTGCCGCCAGCGCGAGGAGCCGCGACCGCACCGACGTCGTCTCCTCCTCGGCGAGCGCGTCGAGCACGGCCTCGAGGCTCGCGGCGCCGAACCGCTCCAGCGGCGCCACGAGGTCCGTGACCGGGAGGTCCTCGGGGCGTGCCTGCAACATGCGCACCGCGAGCTCGGCGGTCGGGATCGACCGGTACGCCGCCGTCACCGTGTCGCGCTTGAACCCGGGAGCGTCGGCGGGGATGGCGCTGTCGACCGTCTGCAGCAGCCGCTCCACGAGATCGGCCTCGCCGGCGACGATGGCGGTCCGTATGCACTCGGCCCAGTTTCCGAGCACACGTTCCAGGCTGGCCGGCTTGTCCTCGGCCGCGAGGTAGTCGCGGAGGGAGAAGAGCGCCAGCATGCGGTGGTCCGAGTCCGAGACGGGCCAGACCTCGCGGATCGCCGTGGCGTCCTCGCTCGCGGCATCGACGAGCTGGCCCGCCAGCGCGTCCGCGGCGGCGCTGCGGATCTCGTCCTCGCCCTCGGCGAGGGCGAGCGAGACCAACGAGGCCGCCTCGTCGTGGGGCAGGTCCTCCAGCGTCGCCTTGTCCGCGACCTGTCGCGCCAGGACGAGCTCGAGCACCGACGGGTGCCGGTCGGTGAGGGCGACCACCCGACGCCCGAGATCCTGGGGGTCCGGGCCACCGTGCGCGGCCAGGTCGAACAGGATGTCGACGAGCTCCTGATCGGTGAGGTGGACGCCGAAGTTCATCGCGAACCGCTCCGACTGCAGCCGGGTCAGCACGATCGCGAGGAACTCACGCCCGACGGCCTGCGGCAGGTGCGAGAAGACCTGGCGGATGTTGAGGAAGAAGTCGCGCCGCGCCGTCAGCCGCGTCGGGAGGATCTCCTCGATCGCACGGAAGCGGGCGTACAGGTTCTGCGCCGCGTTGGCCGGATCCGGTGACATCCCTCCGACGAGGAGGCTCGCAGCGAGACCCGCCGGGTCCTGGAGCTGGTCCCAGAGGAGGCGCTGGTCCGGATCGAGCGCGGCGAGCTCCGGGTCCTCCTCCTCCTCCTCGGGCGCGAAGTCCCCCACCGAGATGGACCGCAGCCCCGCCTGCTCGAGGAGGAGCCGGGCGCCACCCCGCTCGATGACCTCCTCGATCGGGCGCATGAGGAAGTCGGACAGGATCACGAGGTCGTCGACCGACGGGACGTCGTGGACGTGGACGTGCTCGATGCGGCGTTCGAAGCAGGCGAGCGCGAACCGGTCGAGGGTCTCGTCGCTGCGCACCTGCTCGTCGTGGACGAGGAAGCGGGCGCTCTCGATGCGGGCGTGGAAGTCGCCGTCGACGAGCACGGTGCGGGCCGAGTTGCGGACCCGATCGACCGCCGCCTGGAAGGCCGGCTGCCCCGGATCCTCCGGGAAGAGCCGGTAGGACGCGTGGGCGGACGCGAGCTGGCGGAGGAGGTCCTCGCCGGGGCGGGGTCCCAGCCGGCGTGGCTCCGCCTGTCCTGCGCCCACCCGGGCCTGTGGCGTGCTGCCCAGGTCGGCGGACTGCTGGTCCGTCTTCCCCTGCACGGTCCCCTACCTCTCACTCCCCCCGGAGTGCACTCGCCGGCGCGCCGAACCGGAGACTGGAGAGTAGGTCCTCGAACGCGTCGAGGTGCGTTTCGAACAGATCCGGTCCGTCGGCCTGTCCGCGCACGACCACGGGCTGCATCAGGATCACGATGTCCCGCGACGGGATGATCACGACCATCTCCCGCAGCGGCACGCCGTTGCTCTCGTGACGGAAGACGAGCTTCGTCGCGGGGGCGCCGCCGACGGAGATCCGCTCGTCGCGCTCGAGCGTGCCGTCGAGGTCCTCGATGAGCTGCCGCCAGTCGTCGGGGCTGCTCCGCGGCTCGTGGGTGAAGAACGCCGCGGCCTCGGCCGGTCCCCGCGCGCCCTCCTCACCGAGCTCGTCGTCGGCGACGCTGAGCCGCGTGGGCTCCTCCTCGAACACGATCCAGCCCTCGGGCAGCGTCAGCTGCAGGTCGCGCCAGGTCCGCTCCCGACCGCCGCTGCTCCCGCACGCCACCGCGAGCAGCACGAGCAGCAGCGTCGCCGTGGCGCGCCGGGCGACGAGGTTCCAGGACACCGTGCACACCCACCGTCGGAGGGGCGCGATGGTAACCGCGCCCGTCCCGGTCCAGGACGCGGCGCCCTGCACCTACCCTCCGCCGCGTGCGTTCCTCCCCGGGCTTCCGCTGGCTCCCCGCCGTCACCGTCTACGCCGTCATCCTCGGGCTCTCGTCCGTCCCCGGCTCGTCCCTGGAGGACACACCGGCCTGGCTCTCGGTCGTCGGGCACGCGGCGGGCTACGCCGCCCTCGGGGCGGCCATCCACCACGCCTGGCAGGGGCGGGGCGGGGCCCTGGCGGCGGTGGCGCTGGCGGTCGTGCTCGGGGTCGTCAACGAGCTCCAGCAGGGCCTCGTGCCGGGCCGCTCACCCGACGTCGCCGACGTGGCGGTCGACGCGCTCGGGGCCCTGGCGGGGGTCCTCGTCCGGCTCGTCGCCCGTCAGCGCCGAGGGATCACTCGCGGGCGTCCCGGCTCCAGACCTCCTGGGCCAGGGTCTGCAGCGCGGCGGTGACGCGCACGTCCTCGTCCGGCTCGTCCGGGGCGATCGGCGAGGTCTCGGGCTCGACGGTGGCTGGCGCGGGCGCGTCGAGCTGTGCGCCGGTCAGCGACCGATGCGCCGGTGGGGCGGCCCACCGGCCCTCCTCGGCGACGTGGTCGTCCTGGTCGTCGGGGCGCAGTGGCTCGTACTCGAGCGTGGGCTCGTCGTCGAGCTCGTCGGTCGGTCGTCGGAGGCCGACGGGGTCCGGGGCGGGCCGCGGCGCGGGCTCGGGACGGAACGGGGTGCCCCGGGGCTCCGGATCGGGATCGGGGCGGACCGGACGCTCCTCGCTGACAGGTTCCGGTTCGGGCTCCGGCTCCGGCTCCGGCTCCGGCGGAGAGGGGATCCCGGACTCGGGTCGGGGATCGAAGGCGGGCTCCGCCGCGACGGAAGGGGCCACCGGAGCGTCGACCGCAGGGGGCATCGAGGAGGTCGCCGAACGGTCCACGAGGATGACCTCGGCCGCGGTGTCGGTCGCGTCGACCGCGTCGAGGCTCGCGATCAGGTCCACGCGCGGGGTCTCGTCGACGGCCGCGACCACGAGCACGCGGTCGAGCATGCCCGCGGCCGTCAGCGCCCCGGGCTGGCCCAGTGCCGGCAGCGCGAGGACCAGGATCTCGATGTCGGACGGCAGCCGCGGGACGAGGCCCGTGAGGACCTCGAGCGCGCGGAGGTGGTCCGCACCGGGACCCAGCCGGGCCATCATCCGCTCGGGGTCGAAGACCACCGCCTGGCCGAGCTTGAGCTCGTCGTCGACGATCTCGCAGACACCCGGCTGTCCCGGCGTCGGCCCGTCGGCGAGGTCGATCACCACCACGCGGCGGCCGGCGTCCGCGAGCGCGATCCCGAGCGCGTCCGCCCACGGCGAGACGCTGCCGAACCCGCGCGACGCCGGCGCGACCGCGACCCAGTGGCGACCTCCGACGGCGGCGCGTGCGTCGATCCGGGCCGCGAGATCCGCGGCGGCGGACGGGGTCGGGTCGGCGCCGAGCGACGCGGCGAGCTGCCCGCCGGCGGCGCGGACGTGGCGCGCTCCCCGGACGGTCAGGTCGGCCGAGTCGG
>JAHWKB010000184.1 GCA_019348115.1 Actinomycetota bacterium
CCTCCGAGGTCCTTCGCGCCGTCGAACGGGATCTCGACGACCGGGTGGCCGGCGTCGGCGAGCGCGTCGATGCCCTCGTTCGTGCCGAGCGAGACGAACAACCGGCGGTTGTCGTAGACGTCCGGGTCGGTCAGCGGCTCGCCGACGATCGGCAGGATCCCGACGCCGTGCTTGCCGGTGGACTCGGCGACGAGCTGCTCGACCCAGTCGCCGAAGGCCTCGACGGCGCGCGGGAGGACGAGCGTCAGCTCCCAGCGCCCGGCCTCCGCACCCACCCCCAGGACCGCGCCGAGGCGGGCCGGGCCGTTGACGTCGAGGTCGGTGCTGCGGCACGCCTCGAGCATGGCCTTCGCGCCGGCGAGGTGCCGCTCGAGGTCCACGCCCAGGAGCGCGGCCGGCACCAGCCCGAAGGAGGACAGCGCCGAGAACCGGCCACCGATGTCCGGCGGGTTCTCGAAGACGCGACGGAAGCCGCGCTCCTCCCCGAGGTCCACGAGCGCGCTGCCGGGGTCGGTGATGGCGACGACGTGGCGCCCGGGCTCGTCGACCGCGTCGGACAGGAGGGTCCAGAACCGCTCGAGGTGGCTGCGCGTCTCGATGGTGGTGCCCGACTTCGACGACGCCACCACGAGCGTGGTCGCGAGCGGCAGCTCGGCCTCGACGCGCGCGACCGCGGCCGGGTCGGTCGAGTCGAGCACCGTCAGGCGCGGATGCCCTTCGGCGGGGCCGAACGTGCGCGCGAGGACCTCGGGGTAGAGGCTCGAGCCGCCCATCCCGACGAGGAGGACGTCGGTGATGCCGTCGTCGACGACCTCCTTCGCGAAGGCGGTGAGCTCGTCGACGCGACCCACGAACTCGGTGGGGCTGTCGAGCCACCCGAGCCGGTCGCTCACCTCGGTGGGCTCGTCCTGCCACACCGTGTGGTCGCGTTCCCAGATGCGGGGCACGAGCTCGATGACCTCGTCGTCCGCGGCGTCGATCGCGCCCGCGATCGCGCCCAGGCGTTCGGTCCCCGGTCCGGTGTGCGTCATCGTCCTCTTCTCTGTCGATCAGTGTCCTGCCCGAGCCTAGGGGCCCGACCGGCGGCCGAGGCAGGGCCCTCCTGTCCCCCGGACCGAGGGCGCTAGCCTCGGTCGGAGACCATCGATCGGCCCGACCCGACCCTCGGAGCACCCCGTGAGCGACCAGCCGTCGTCCGACCAGCCGCGCCAGCAGCAGATCTCCGTCGTGGTGAGCGACGACGTCAAGTACGGCGACTACGCCAACTTCCTGGTCGTCACCCACTCCCCCCACGAGTTCACGCTCGACTTCTGCCAGCTCCTGCCGTCCGGTGAGCCCAACCGCGTCAACGCCGACGTCGTGACGCGCATGCGCATCGCGCCGACGATGGTCGCGCGCGTGATCAACGCGCTGAACACGAACCTGTCGGCCTACGAGGAGAAGTACGGCAACGTCAAGGCCATCGGCTGACGATGTCGTACGAGCTCCCCTCCGGCCTCCGCCCGGGAGGCCGCTTCGACGCGTGGGCGCCGGCGCTTCCGGCCTACCTCGTCGCCGACGTCGACGGCACCCTCGTCGGCCCCAGCGCCACGGCGACCGACGCCGTCGTGGCGGCCGCGGGGCGGGCGCGCGACGCCGGGCTCGCCGTGGGCTTCGCGACCGGTCGCATGCGCCTCGCCGTCGAACCGCTCTACGGGCAGCTCGGCGTCCCGGGGCCGCACGTGCTCCACAACGGCGCCGAGGTGCGGGCCGGGGGCCGCAGCATCGCGACGTGGCCGCTGTCGCCGGCGGCGCTCGCGACGGTGTTCCGCATCGCGCGCGAGCTCGACGCCTACGCCGAGATCTACACGCCGGACGGCTACGCGGTCACCGCGCTCGACGAGCGCGCACGGCCCCACTGGGAGCTCCTCGGCCACGAGCCGTTCGCGGTCGTGACGACGCCGGACGAGCTCGGTGACGTGCCCGTCCTGAAGGCGACCTTCGGGCTGTTCGACGGCGAGTCGCCGGCGACCGTCGTCGCCGCGCTGGACGACGCGGCGGTCCGCGCCGGACCGGCGGGGTCCCCGCTGACACCGACCATCACGTACGTGAACGCGACCGACCCGGCGGTCGACAAGGGCCGCGCCGTCACCGCGGCCGCGGCCCACCTCGGTGTCGACCTCGCGGCCACGGTGGCGGTCGGCGACGCCCCCAACGACCTGCCGATGCTCGCGGTCGTCGGCACCGCGATCGCCATGGGCCAGGCCGAGCCGGAGGTCAAGGCCGCGGCGCACCTCGTCGTCCCGGAGGTCGACGCGGACGGCGTCGCCCACGCCATCGACGCGTGCCTCGGCTGGCGACGCGCGACGGCGTGAGCGACCTCCCGGCGGAGCTCCGCACACCGCACCCGGAGCGGCTCCGGCCGGACCACCCGGCGTACGCGGCGATCGTCGCGGCGCACGAGGCGGCCCTCGAGGCCGACGCCGCCGGCTACCTCGACCCGGGCACGGGGAGCTTCGTGTTCACCGCCGGCTTCCTGTGGGACCGCGGGACCTGCTGCGAGAACGGCTGCCGGCACTGCCCGTACGTGGAGCGCTGACGGCAGCAGGGGTCGGCGGCAGCCACGTCGAACCCATCGGTATGAAGAGACTCCTCCCCCTCCTCCTCCTCGTCCTGCCCGCGCTGCTCGGCTTCGTCGACGCCGAGAACGAGTGGCTCGACCGCCGCGTGCTCAACATCGCGCACCAGGGCGGGGAGTTCGAGGCGCCGTCCGACACGCTCTTCGCGCTGAAGACCGCGGCGGAGAAGGGCGCCGACGTGCTCGAGATCGACGTCCACGCGACGGCGCCGGACGCGGACGGCGTGCGCGAGCTCGTCGCCATCCACGACACCACGGTCGACCGCACGACCGACGGCTCGGGACGCGTCGACGAGATGACCATCGACGAGATCCGCGGGCTCGACGCGGCCTACTGGTTCGTCCCGGGACCGGGGACGTGCAACCCCGACCACGGCTGCACCGCCGACGAGGACGACTACGTCTACCGCGGGATGGCGACCGGCGACGTGCCTCCGCCGGACGGCTACCGCGCCGAGGACTTCCGCATCCCGACGGTGCGCGAGATCCTCGAGACGTTCCCCGACGAGCTGATCAACATCGAGATCAAGCGGACGGCGCCCGACACCGTCCCCTACGAGGAGCTCCTCGCCGACCTGCTCGCCGAGTTCGACCGCACCGACGACGTCATCGTGGTCGCCTTCTCGGACCTCGCCGTCGAGAAGTTCAAGCTCCACGCCCCCGAGGTGGACACGGCGGTGGCGACCGCGCAGGCGGCGACCTTCACGTTCTCCGCCCACGGTCCGCTCCCCGGCGCCGCGAACCCGCGCTACGTGGCCCTGCAGGTGCCGGTCACGTTCGAGGGTGTCCCCGTGGTGACCGAGGACTTCGTCCGGGACGCGCACGCCAACGGCCTGGCCGTCCACGTGTGGACCATCAACGACCGCGAGACGATGGCGTGGCTCATCGACATCGGGGTCGACGGCATCATGACCGATCGCCCCACCCTCCTCGAGGACGTGCTCGGCGCGTGCAAGTGGAACCCGCGACGCCGGGTCGCCCCGCCCCACTGCGACTGAGCGCCCGACCTCAGCCGTCTCCGAGGGAGCGGTCCAGCGATCGACCGGCCTGTCGTCGCACGCGGTTCCGCACGACCGGGGACCAGCCGAGCAGCACCCCCGTGGGCCCGAGCGCCTGGCGTGACCAGCGCCAGAAGCCGAACCGGTCGACGTGCTCCACGATGAGGTCGTCCTCGAGGCGGAAGGCGGCGTCGATCACGTTGTGCACCGGCCGACCGGTCGCGAACGTGTACCGGGCCTCCCAGTGGGCGCTGCCCGTCGATCCGTCCGAGGTGATGTCCGTGACCTCGACCTCGAGATCGCTGCCGCCGGCGAGCAGCATCTTCCACATCGCGCCGATGCGTCGGGAGCCGTGCAGCTCGAACACCGGATCGCGGAAGGTCGCCCCCGGGGCGTAGCAGTCCTCCATCGCCTGCCCGTCGCCGGCGCGGAAGGCGTCGTACAGCCGATGCACGACCGTCCGGTCCCGCATCTCCCTCGCCATCCCGGTCCTTCCCCTGGCCCGTCCCATCCTCGCACGACGGGACCACGGCCGCACCGGGTACGGGCCATCCCTGATGCCCGCGACAGTGGCGGCGCGGACGATGCCCGGCAGCGACCGGAGGAGAGCTGCCGTGCGAGCGTCCGAGGTGTGGTCCGTCACCTGGCGGGGGGCGTTGATCGTCGTCCTCGTGTGGATCTTCGCGTTGGGCACGTTCCTCGTCGGACTCGGGTCGCTCCCGTTCGCGTGGGTGCTCGCACCGCTCGCGGTCGCCGCGGTCGCGGTGGCGCTCGTGCGCGCGGCCTGGCGGGGCCGCCCGGGGCGGGACGTCGCCACGACCGTCGCCGCCGTCCTCGCGGCCGCCGTCGGCCTCCTCGTGTGGGGTGGGTCCCCGCCTGGGCACCTGCTGGTGTCGTGGCACCTCGACGACGTCGAGCTCCCCGCCGACGCCCGCTTCGCCGGTGAGCACCGGTCCGGCAACACGTGGTGCTTCGACACGTGCCCCACGATCTCCCGCACGTACCGCGTGCCGGGCGAACCTCGGGCGGTCGCGGACGACATGCACGAGGCGCTCCGGCGGGCGGGGCTGCACGTCACCCGCCGCGACGCGAGCGGCGTCTCGTTCTCGGACGGACCGGCGGGTGACGTCAACCTCACCGTCGACATCGCGCCGGCGACCGACCGCGCCGCTCCGGAGGACCACCCGGATCCGGAGCTGGTGGCGGGGGTGACCGAGATCACGGTGACGGCCAGGGCACGGCAGCGCTGGTAGCGCCGAGTGACCTCCCGCCGGCGGGACGGAGTTCGGTCTGCAGTTGTCAAGGATCGCGCCCGCGGCGTCTCCGCCGCACGGGTGGCCAGGCTGGCGCCCCCACCGTGGGGGTGGGGTGGTGGGTCAGCTGGTTCTTCGTCGGGTGGTGGCGGTGCGGGGGATGA
>JAHWKB010000004.1 GCA_019348115.1 Actinomycetota bacterium
GCGTCGCACCGACCTCGTCGGCGATGGACCGGAACGCCTCGAAGTCGAGCTGGCGCGGGTACGCGGACCAGCCGGCGATGATCAGCTTCGGCCGGTGCTCGAGCGCGGCCTCCCGGACCTGGTCCATGTCGATGGTCTCGGTGTCCTCGCGCACGCCGTAGCTCGCGACGTCGAACCACTTGCCCGAGAAGTTGACCTTCATGCCGTGGGTGAGGTGGCCCCCGTGGGGCAGCGACATCGCCAGGACCTTGTCCCCCGGCATCACGGCGGCGTAGTACGCGGCGATGTTGGCGGACGCGCCCGAGTGGGGCTGGACGTTGGCGTGGTCGGCGCCGAAGAGCTCCTTGGCGCGGTCGATCGCGAGCTGCTCGAGCGGGTCGATCGCCTCCTCGCAGCCGCCGTAGTAGCGCTTGCCCGGGTAGCCCTCGGCGTACTTGTTGGTGAGGACCGAACCCTGGGCCGCCATGACCGCGGGCGAGGCGAAGTTCTCGCTGGCGATGAGCTGCAGCTTGCTCTTCTGGCGCTCGAGCTCGGTGAGCAGTCCCTCGGCCACCTCCGGATCGGTGTCGCGGAGCTCGTCGAAGTCGGGACCCCAGAAGGTGGACATGGGCGGCGGGCTCCTGGTGGGGAGGCGGGAGGAGGACGGATGGCGCCGTCCGAGCCTACCCCTCCGGCCCAGCCGTGACCCGGGACCCGGATGCGTCGTCTTGTCCGTCGCGCTCGTCCCCCGCGTCGTTCGCCACGTCGTTCATGTAGCCGCCGATGAGCAGGCCCCACGAGATCGCGAGGAGCCACAGGCCGCCGCCCACGAACGCGCCCAGGGCCCCGTAGGCCCGTCCGATGTCGGTCAGGCTGACGTAGAGACCGAGCGCCCCGGACGCCACCACGAACACGGCCGAGGAGACGATCGTGCCGGGCAGGACCGGATGGGGGTCGTCGGGGTCGCGGTTCGGGGCGTAGCGGTACGCCAGCGCGGACGCGGCCGCCTGCGCGAGGACGACGAGCGGCCAGAACAGCAGCCGGGAGGCGGTCTTCCACCAGCTGCCGGCGTTGGCCGCGCCGGTGTCGACCAGCGCCAGGCCCATGACCGCGAGGATGATCGCCGCGACGGCCACGGCGACGGCGATGCCGCGCCGGCGGGCGCCCCGCCGGTCGTCGTCGACGCGGTAGGCGATGTTGAGCGACGACATCACCGCCCGGGACGCCTTCGACGACGCCCAGAAGGTCGCGAGGATGCTCACGAGGAGGCTCACCCCGACCCGCCCCCCCGTCAGGCCGGCGATCTCCAGGAGCTGCCCGGCGACGAGCCGCTGCACCTCGTCGGGGAACGACGTCGTCCAGGACTCGATGCGCCGGAACAGGTCGGCCGGGCCGCGCACGAGGGAGTAGACGGCGACCGTGGCCACGACGGCCGGGATGAGCGACAGGAGGACGTAGAAGGCGAGTCCGGCCGCGACGATCGCGACACGATCGTCCTCGGCGCGTCCACGCACGTCGCGCGCCTGCTCGGCGAGTCGGCCGACGCGCCCACCTCGGCGCGCGAGCCAGTCCTCGAGCCGTGCCAGGAGCCGCATCAGCGCGCCTCCCCGGGACGCCACCCGAACAGCTGCGGGGCGATGGCGTCGACGAGGGTGGCCAGCTCGTCGGCGGTCTCGACGTAGCCCTCGCGCGGCCCCCCGTAGGGGTCGGCGACGTCCTCGCTGCCGGGCGGGCGCGCGACGTAGGCGCGGGCGCCGTGGGCGAGGCGGGTGACGAACCGCACGCGCTCCCGGACGGCGAGATCGCCCTCGACGGGCTTCAGCGCGGCGGTGAGGCGGGCGAACTCCTTGATGGTGAAGGTCGAACGCGCCGCGGGCGGGTGGAGGCGGACGATGCGGCCGCGGTGCCGCTCGGTCATCGTGAGGACGAGGTCGGCGCGGGCCACGCCCTCCGCGTCCGTGACCCGCGCGACGTGGCGCGACAGGTCGAGCCCGCGCTCGACGGCCTCGTCCGCCGACAGCGGGGCGGCCGGCTCGCCGGCCAGACCGTGGATGCCGGAGCTCGAGAGGTGGACCGGGGCGTCGCGACCGATGCGCTCGGTCGCCGCCCGGCGCAGCATCGCCTCGGCGATCGGCGAGCGGCAGATGTTGGCCGTGCACACGACGACGATCTCGGCCACGGGGTCGCGGGGCCGTGGGTCCGCCGTGCCCTCGTCCGACCAGATGTCGCCCACGTCGCTCACGCCTCCAGGTCGTCCGGCGGCGACACCGGGGTGGTGCCGCCGAGGTCGACCTCGATGGGGTCGAGCTCGCCGCGGGCGACGGCGAGGGCCTGCTCGCCGTCGACGGCCCCCTCGCGCAGGACGTGCGGCTCGGGCCGGGTGAGGTCGACGATGGTCGACGGCTGGCTCGTCCGCCGGCCGCCCGCCTCGAGGTAGACGGCGACCCCGTCCCCGAGCTGCATCTGCGCGGTGGCGGCGTCCCCCGCCGGGGTCTGCCCCGACAGGTTGGCGGTGGACACGGCGAGGGGCCCGACCGCGCGGATGACGTCGAGCGTGACCTCCTCGAGGGGCATGCGGACCGCCACCGTGCCCTCGTTGTCCCCGAGGTCCCACATGAGGTTCGGATCGTTGGCGACGACGATCGTCAGGGGACCGGGCCAGTAGGCCGCCATGAGTCGCTCGGCGGCGGGTGGCACGGCCGTGACGAGGCCGTTCAGCTGCTTCGGCGAGCGGACGAGGACCGACAGCGGGAACCGCCGCGAGCGTCGCTTGACCTCGAACAGCCGGCGCGTCCCGCTCTTCGAGAACGCATCCGCCGCGACCCCGTAGAGGGTGTCGGTCGGGAGCACCACGAGCTCCCCGCGACGCAGCGCCGCGGCCGCCCGCTCGACGACCTCGGCGCGATCGTCCTCCGGGACCGCGAGGAACTCGCTCACGCCGACCCTCCCGGCACACGGGCCCGGACGGCACGGTCGGCGCCGGTCAGGTCGGGGACGAGGGTCACGTCGACGAGCCCGGCGGCCACGGCGGCCCGAGCGGCGTCGGGGCCACGCCGGTCGTCGATCTCGAGCACGACGACGCCGCCGGGCCGGAGCCACCCGCGCGCCGCGGCCAGGAGCGCGTCGACCACCTCGTGCCCGTCCGGCCCTCCGACGAGGGCGCCGTCGGGGTCGTGGCCGAGCTCGGGCTCCCACGTCGCCCGGTCGCCGGCGGGGAGGTACGGCGGGTTGGAGACGAGCACGTCGACCGATCCCCGGAGGTCCGTGGGGAAGCCGGCGAGGAGGTCGGAGCGGACGACGGTGCAGCTGGCGCCCCGCGCCAGGCCGGGCACGTCCGCCTCGCCGACGAGGACCGCCGCGAGGTTGTCCCGGGTGAGCGCGACGGCGTCCTCGGAGACGTCGCCGGCGTGCACGTCCGCCTCGGCGACCTCGGTGGCGACGGCGAGCGCGATGGCCCCGCTGCCGGTGCAGGGCTCGACGACGACCGGGGCGGGACCGGCGGCCCGGGCCGCCTCGATGGCGACGCCGGCGACGATCTCGGTCTCGGGCCGGGGGATGAACACGCCCGGACGGCAGATGAGGCGGAGGTGGCGGAACCACGTGGCGCCGAGGAGGTGCTGGAGCGGCACGCGCCGGGCCCGCTCGGCGACGAGACGCGCGAGCTCGTCCACGCGCGGATCGTCGGTCATCACCCCACTGCTGGTGCGACCACCCGCGTCACCGAGCACGGCACGGACGAGCAGGCGCGCGTCCACGGCCGGGGTCGGGACGCCGGCGTCGGCGAGCGTCGCCGCGTGCCGTGCGACGAGCGCGTCGACCGCCATCGTGGACGACGTCGCCCGGACGGTCACGACGACTCCCCCGTCTCGGCCGCGAGCTTCGCCTCGCGCTCGGCCTGGGTGAGGGCCTCGACGATCTCGTCGAGCTCGCCGCCCAGCACCGCCGAGAGGTTGTGCACGGTGAGGCCGATGCGGTGGTCGGTGATGCGGGTCTGCGGGAAGTTGTAGGTGCGGATCTTCTCGGAGCGGTCGCCGGAGCCGATCTGGCCCTTGCGGGCGTCGGCGCGCTCCCGCGCGGAGCGCTCCTGCTCGGCCTGCAGCAGCCGCGCCCGCAGGATCCGCATCGCCTTGTCACGGTTCTGGTGCTGGGACTTCTCGTCCTGGCAGGAGACGACGAGCCCGGTCGGCAGGTGGGTGACACGGACGGCCGAGTCGGTGGTGTTGACCGACTGTCCCCCGGGACCGGAGGAGCGGAAGACGTCGATGCGGAGGTCGTTCGGGTCGACGGCGACGTCGACCTCCTCGGCGGTGGGGAGGACGGCGACCGACGCGGTCGAGGTGTGGATGCGTCCCTGTGACTCGGTCGCCGGGACCCGCTGGACGCGGTGCACGCCGGACTCGTGCTTGAGCATCTTGTAGGCGCCCTGGCCCTTGACCTCGAAGATCGACTCCTTGACCCCGCCGATCCCCTGGGAGGACTCCGAGATGACCTCGGTCCGCCAGCCGCGGCGCTGCGCGTAGCTGACGTACATGTCCCGGAGCTCGCCGGCGAACAGCCCCGCCTCGTCGCCGCCGGCGGCCGCGCGGATCTCGACGATGACGTCCTTGTCGTCGTTCGGGTCGCGCGGGAGGAGGAGGTACTTGAGCCGCTCCTCGAGCGCGTCGCGGCGGTCGGCCAGCGTCCCCGCCTCGACGCGCATCATCGCCGCGTCGTCGCCGGAGCCCTCCGCCGCCATCTCCTCTGCCGCAGCGAGGTCGGCGGTCACCTGGCGGTACTCGCGCAGGGCGGCCACGGTGTCCGCGAGGGCCGCGTGCTCCTTCGCCACCTCGGTGTAGCGGGCGCCGTCCCCGACCACGCCGGGATCGGCGAGCTGCCGTTCGAGCTCGTCGTAGCGGTCCTCGAGCTGCTGGAGGCGGTCGAACATGGTGGTCCTGGCGGGAGGAGCGGGCGGCGGGGATGCGGTGCGGGCCGCGCCGCTAGGCGCCGTCGAGCGGGTCCGTCGCCTGTGCCGCGTCGGGGCCGACGAGCACGCTCGGGAGGTCGCTGGGGAGCCGGCCGACGCGGTGCTCCTCGGGCACGACGGCCTCGAATGCGCGGATGGCGACCTCGATCTGGTCGCGGGTCGGCTGCCGGGTCGTGATGAGCTGGAGCCACAGCCCCGGCTTCATGATCGCCCGCACGAGGACGTTGTCGCCGTGCGCGGCGCCGAGCCGGAGGGACTCGTAGGCGAGCCCGGCGACGACCGGGAGGAGGACCACGCGCAGGGCCACGTGGTAGAGGAGCTTCACGAGGAAGCCCCCCGCCGGCGCGGGGACGAGCACGCCGGCGACCGTGTAGACCACGAGCGCCAGCAGCATCACCATGATGAGGAAGTTGGTGCCGCAGCGGACGTGCAGCGTCGAGTAGCGGTCGACCACCTCGGGGTCGAGCACCTCGCCGTGCTCCCAGGCCGCGATCGTCTTGTGCTCCGCACCGTGGTACTGGAACACGCGCCGGATGTCGGCGATGAGGGAGATGAGCGAGAGGTAGCCGAGGAAGACCACGATCCGCACCACGCTCTCGACGAGGTGGAAGACCGCCCCGTCGCCGAGCTGGCCAGGGGTGACGGCGTCGACGCCCTTCACGGCCGCGGACGGGAGCAGGATGAAGATGCCGACGAACACCAGCAGCGCGAGCAGCATGGATGCGCCCATCGCGACGCTCGGGAGCTCCTCCTCGTCCTCCTCGGACAGCGCCTGCTCCGCGGAGATGCCGAGGGCCTTCATGCCGATCGACATCGCGTCGCCGAGCGCGTAGACGCCCCGGACGAGCGGCTTCTTGAAGATCGGGTAGCGGTCCGGGAAGTCCGAGACCGGGTGCCGCTCGATGTGGATCTGCCCCGTCGGCCGGCGGACGGCGACCGCCCAGATGTCGGCTCCACGCATCATCACGCCCTCGATGACGGCCTGCCCCCCGTAGTAGTGGGGCGCCATCTCGAGCGGCTGGACCTTGTGGTCGCGGCCGTCGCGCGATGAGGTCACGGCGTGCCTTTCGGAGGTCGGTGCGCTGCCGCTACGGGACCGGCGGGCGGACGAGACGGTACCGGCGCGTGGGTGCGGTCACCGACCGCGATGCTCCCGCCCCTCGCCGTCATCGCAAGCGGCTGACGCAGCCCGGTCCGCCTCGGGAACGCGTCGACCCCGGCGCGGACGCCGGGGTCGACGGGTGGATCAGCTGCGGGAGGTGCTCAGCCCTCGGAGTCCGGGGCGCCAGCGCCCTCGGGGCGGTACTGGGCGTCCTGACGCCCGCCGTCGGCGTCGTCCGCCTCAGCGCCGTCCTCGTCCTCGTCCTCGAGGTCGTCGTCACCCTCGGCGGTGTCGGCCCTGCCCTGGCCCGTGGCCGCCTCATCGGCGGCGTCGGCCCGGCGCTCGGCCGGGTCGGTCTCGGCCTCGGCGTCGTCGTCAGCACCGTCGGCGTTGGCGCGGCCGGCCTCGGCGCGGGTCGCGGCCTCGGCGCGGCGCTCCTCGGCCTGGCCCGCGTCGGCGGAGCCGTTGGCCTCACGCACGGCCGTCGAGATCGCCTCGCCGCGCTCGCGGCCCTCGAGGCCCTCGCCGGCGGTGGTCGCGGCCTCGGAGACCTCGTTGCCCCCATCGGCGTCCGCGTCCGCGTCGGCCTCGGCGTCGGCGTCGTTCTCGATCTCGTTGTCAGCCTCGTTCTCGACGAGCTCGGTCTCGAGGGTGTCACCGGACTCGTCGTCGCGCTCGGCGCCGATCAGCTCGTCGACCTGGGTCTGGATGTCGGCCGGGAGGTTCCCGGTCACGGCGGCGGTGCCGACACCCGTGACGGTGAGGACGGCACCCGCGGCAGCGACGCCGGCCTTGGAGGCGGCGGCGGTGAGGAGGGATGCGAGGAAAGCCATGTCGGTGCTCCTGCGTGGCGAGTGGGAGATGCGGCCACGTTCCGTCGGGCCAGCGACACATGGTCACCATGGGTTACGCAGTGGTGAACACCGCGCGCGGACCGCTCCCTCACGTGCGCTCTGCAGGTGACGTTCTGTCCGGTCCGACCGTTCCGCAGGCGGCGCCGTTCCCGACGGCGAAGGCCCCGGCCGGATCCCTTCCCGGGTGGCGACGCGGCCGCCCCGTCCCGTAGGAGCACCCACGTGCGACCCGACCACTGGCGCTCCTGCGCCCTCGCCGCCGCCTCCCTGGCGACCGCGGTCCTGACCGCTGCGGCCCCGGTCCCCGCGGCCCCGGCCGACGGCCCCGCCCACGACGGCGAGCACGTCCTCGTCGGCTTCGCGCCGACGACGACCGGCGCCGAGCGGGCGACGGCGCACGCCGCCGAGGGCGCCCGGGTCGTCAACCGGTTCGAGCGGTTCTCCCTCGACGTCGTGGAGCTCCCCGACGGCGCCGACCCGGTCGTCTGGAGCGCCCGCTACGAGCGCCGGGCCGGCGTCGCCTACGCCCACCCGAACTGGGAGATGGCGCTCCTCGCGACCCCCAACGACGCGCAGTTCTCCGACCTCTGGGGCCTCCACAACACCGGACAGCCCGTCACGGGCTCGTTCGTCAGGGGTGTGGCGGACGTCGACATCGACGCCCCGGAGGCCTGGGACGTCGCCTACGGCACCACGTTCCCCTCGGGCGGCGGGACCCGCGTCGGCATCCTCGACACGGGCATCGATCCCACCCACCTCGACCTGCAGGGCAAGACCAAGGCCTGCGCCAGCGCCCTCTCCGCCACCGGCGTCGTCGTGACCGGCTCGTGCACGGACGACAACCTCCACGGCACCCACGTGGCCGGCACCGTCGCGGCGATCGCCGACAACGGCGTCGGCGTGGCCGGGGTGGCCCCCGACGCCGAGCTCGCGATCTTCAAGGCGCTCAACTCGGCGGGGGTCGGCTTCTACGCCGACATCGTGGCCGGGGTGGAATGGCTGTCCACGACCGGCAACGCGCCGATCATCAGCATGAGCATCGGCGGCCCCGAGGACAAGGCGCTCAACCGGGCGCTCACCGACGCCGCCAGCCGCGGCACGCTCCTCATCGCTGCCGCTGGCAACGACGGCGACGAGACCCCGAACTGGCCCGCCGCCCACGCCGACGTCATGTCGGTGAGCGCGGTCGACGCCGCCGGGAAGCGTGCGAGCTTCAGCACCTGCAACGAGGACGTGGAGATCGCGGCGCCCGGCGTCGACATCTGGTCCACCGCCCCGGGCAACACCTACGTCGCGATCGACGGC
Source organism: Actinomycetota bacterium (assembly GCA_019348115.1). GTDB lineage: Bacteria > Actinomycetota > Nitriliruptoria > Nitriliruptorales > Nitriliruptoraceae > JAHWJY01. The sequence continues at coordinate 8,204 of JAHWKB010000004.1, forward strand.
ACGTCCATGGCCACGCCGCATGTGTCCGGCGCCGCTGCCCTGCTCATGAGCGAGAAGGGCACGGACGCGTCCCAGACCCGCTCCGCGCTGCGCAACTCGACCGAGCGCTCGGGCAACTGCAACGGTGTCGGCCTGCTGAACCTCGCGCTCGCGCTCGGCGGATCCAGCAGCGGGGGCGGTGGCGACGACGGCAGCACCGACCCCGTGACCTCGGACCCGGGCGCCATCACCGGGACCGTCACCGTGCACCGCAGCGGTGCGGCCATCCCCGGCGCGACCGTCGACTGCGGCAGCGCAGGATCGGCGACGACCGCCGGCGACGGTGGCTACACGATCTCCGACGTCACGGCCGGCAGCTACTCGTGCACCGCAAGTGCCACCGGGTACCGCAGCCGGTCGTCCTCGGTGACGGTGTCCTCCGGTCAGACCACGACCGCGAACTTCGTGCTCCGCCCGAAGCGGTGAGCTCCTGACCGCCGACGGGACGGCTTCCAGGTGCGGGAACAGCGACGCCGCCGGCAGATGCCGGCGGCGTGGCGGATGCAGAGCTGGGCTGGGCTCAGCCCTTCTTCTCGAGGCGCCGCTTGAAGCGGTCGACCCGGCCACCGGTGTCGACGAGCTTCTGCTTGCCCGTGTAGAACGGGTGGCACTCGGAGCAGAGCTCGACGGAGATCTTCTCCGCCGTGCCGCCGGTCTCGAACGTGTTCCCGCAGGAACAGGTGACCTTGGTGGTCGTGTACTCGGGGTGGATGCCCTGCTTCATGGAGGTCCCTTCCGGGGCGGTCCGATGCCGACCGGACCGCGTTGTTCTGGGATGTCGCGCGACGGACGGGCCCGCCGGCGGGTGGACGTGGACGGCGGGGGATCGTGCTCGAGCGCCGGCCCACAGATGTGCCGCCGGTCGCCCGGCGGCTCGTTGCCAGCGTACCGGACCCTCTGCGACGCGGCGACCGGCGGGGGTCGTCCCCGGACGCTACGGCGTGAGCCCGCATGCGGGGAGGACGATCGCGGCGAGCGCGCCGTCCCCCTCCACGTCGAGGGCGGTCGCCCGCGGGGCGTCGGCGCGTCCCGCACCGATCGCGACGAACTGCTCGACGGTGACCGGGATGCGGACGGTCGGGTCGCCCTCGGCATCCGCTCCGTCGAGGGCCACCTGGAACGACCGGGCCGGGTCGTCGGTGAGCTCGAAGCGGACGACGCCGGGTCGGCCGAGCTTCGTCGGGAGGACCGCAGCGAGGCCCTTCGCGAACCGTTCGACGACGATGGCCGGAGCGGGCCCGCTCGTGTGCCCGGACCTGCCGACGGCCCGGCGCACGTCCTGCTCGTGCGCGTAGAGGTCGACCACCCGGATGGGGAGGGAGCGGTAGAGCGGCTCCGTCCCTCCTCTGAAGCTCGGCCCGTCCTCGGCGACATCGGTGTGCGCGGCGAGCTGGGACCTGCGGCGGGCGACGGCGCCTTCGAGCTCCGCGACGACCTCCTCGCGCGATCGCCCGCGTCGGACGTCGACGAGCACCTCCATGAACCGACCGACGTCGTCGCGGACGTGCGCGGTGTCGCCGGCCAGCGCGTGATCGTCCGGGTACGGGTCGCCGGCGAGGAGCGCCTCGAGGCTGGCGACGTGGGCGACCTGGTCGGCCACGTCCCAGCCGGGGCAGCCGGTCGGACGGTGCCAGTCGGCGTCGTCGAGGTCGCGGACGAGCTCCGTGAACGACCGGTAGATGTCCTCGTGCGCCCGGACGAGGGTGGCGAGGTCCTGCACGCGGGTCCCCTTCCTGTCCTCGGCGTGGCGGCCGGGGCGACCGGCCGTCCGTCGGCGGTCGGGCCCGGCGTCCGGGTCCGCGACGCGGCACCGTAGCCGTGACCCCGGAGGACGCCATGGCGCAGAACACGGTCCACATCGATGCTCCCCCCGAGGAGGTGTTCGCGGCGCTGCTCGTCCCCGAGCACTACGCGGACTGGGTCGTCGGCACGAAGGAGGTCCGCGGCGCGGACGACGATTGGCCTGCCGTGGGCTCGCGGCTCCACCACACCGTCGGCGTGGGACCGATCACCGTCCGCGACCACACCCTGGTCCAGACCATCGAGCCGCCGCGGCGACTCGTCCTCCTGGCGAAGGCCGGCAAACTCGGTGACGCACGGGTCGAGATCGTCCTCGCGGCGGACGGCGACGGCACCGAACTGACCATGGACGAGGTGGCTGTCAGCGGCCCCGGCGAGACGGTCCCGGACGCGCTCACCGAGCCGGCGATCTTCAGCCGCAACGGCGAGTCGCTCCGCCGGCTCAAGCGCCTGGTCGAGGAGGGGCCCCTCTAGCCCGACCGGGAAGGGCCGACCGCCGGACGGTCGGCGTGGCAGGCTCGCCTCCCGACGTTCGGAGCGCGCGTGCACATCGTCATCCCGGTCTTCGAGGCCCTCACGGCCCTGGACGCGGTCGGACCGTACGAGGTGCTCCAGCGGCTCCCCGGTGCCACCGTGACGTTCGCCGGGCACGAGGCCGGGCCGGTCCGGACCGAGAACGGCTTCCTCGGGGTGCTGGCCGACACGACGTTCGAGGATGCGGGGCAGCCGGACGTGGTCGTCGTCCCGGGCGGGATCGGCACCCGTGCGCTGCTCGAGGACGAGCGCCTCCTCGGGTGGCTCCGCGACGTCCACGCCGGCAGCCGGTTCACCACGTCCGTCTGCACCGGCTCGCTCCTGCTGGCCGCCGCTGGGCTCCTCGACGGACTGACCGCGACGACGCATTGGGGCGCCCGCGACGTGCTGCGCCGGCTCGGCGCCGAGCCGGTCGCGGAGCGCGTCGTCGAGCACCTCGACCGACGGATCATCACGGCCGCGGGCGTGTCGTCCGGGATCGACATGGCGCTGCGGCTCTCGGAGCTGCTCGTCGACCGGACGGCCGCCGAGGCGATGCAGCTCATGATCGAGTACGACCCGCAGCCGCCGACGTCGGTCGGTCGGATCGAGCTCGCCGGCGAGGACGTCCTCGCGCGGGTGGCGGCCTACTCGGAGGACAAGCGCTGACGCCGCGTCGCCCACCACACGGTGGACCCGGCGGTGAGGAGCGCCGCACCTCCGACGACCGCGACGCCCGGGAGGGTCACGGCGAGGAGAGCGCACAGCAGGACGCCGAGCCCCGCGAGCCAGCGCGGCCACCGGCGGTCGGCATCCGGCAGCGTCCACGCGGAGGCGTTCGCGAGGCCGTAGTAGGTGAGCACCGCGAACGAGCTGAAGCCGATGGCACCGCGCAGATCAGCCAGCAGCACGGCCAGGCACACCACGACCGCGACGGTGACCTCGGCCCGGTACGGGGTGCGGTGGACCGGATGGACCGCCGCCAGCGGTGAGGGGAGCTCGCGGCGACGCGCCATCGACAGCGTGGTGCGGCTGACGCCGGCGAGGAGCGACAGGAGGACGCTGGCGGCGGCCACCGCGGCGCCGACCCGGACGACGGGCGCGAGCGCGCGCGCCCTGCCCGCCTCGACGGCGGCCGCGAGCGGCGCGGGCGACGACGCGAGCACGGCAGGCCCCACCGCGAGGAGCGTGCTCGCGAGCACGATCGCGTAGGTGGTGACGACGATGCCGAGCGCCAGCGGGATCGCCCGCGGGATCGTCGTCCGGGGGTCGCGCACCTCCTCCCCCAGGGTGGCGATGCGCGCGTAGCCGGCGAAGGCGAAGAACAGCAGGCCGCCGGACCGGAGGATCCCCCGCGGCCCGGTGGGGAGGTCGCCGACGAGGTTGTCGACCGTCGCCGCCCCGCCGAGGAGCGCGGCCGCGACCACGACGACGAGCACGGCGACCACGAGACCGACGAGGACGCGGGTGAGGCGCGCGGTCCGCTGCACGCCGCGGTAGTTCACGACCGTCAGCGCGACGACCGCGGCGAGGCCGAGCGGACGGGCGAGGTCGGGCGAGACGTAGGCGCCGAAGGTGAGCGCCATCGCGGCCAGGCTGGCCGTCTTGCCGACGACGAAGCTCCAGCCGGCCAGGAAGCCCCAGTAGCCGCCGAGGCGCTCGCGGGCGTAGACGTAGGTGCCACCGGACTCGGGGTAGCGCGCCGCGAGCTGGGCCGACGAGGTCGCGTTGGCGTACGCCACGACCGCGGCGAGCGCCAGGCCGGCGAGGAGCCACGTCCCGGCAGCCTCCGCGGCCGGCCCCGGAGCGGCGAAGACGCCGGCGCCGATCATGGCCCCGAGCCCGATCATCACCGCATCGGCGGTCCCGAGGCGGCGCGCGAGCCGGGCGTGATCGTCGGCCACCGGCTCAGTGCCCGAGGTTGGACTTGGCGATCATCTGGAGGAACTGGCTGTTCGATCGCGTCGCCTTGAGCTTGTCGATCAGGAGCTCCAACGACGCGCCGGCGTCCATCGACGCGAGGAGCCGTCGCAGCTTCCACACGGTCTCGAGCTCGTCCTCCCCGAGGAGGAGCTCCTCGCGCCGCGTGCCCGAGGCCTGGATGTCGATGGCCGGGAAGATGCGCTTCTGCTCCATCTTGCGGTCGAGCCGGAGCTCCATGTTCCCGGTGCCCTTGAACTCCTCGAAGATCACCTCGTCCATCTTCGAGCCGGTGTCGATCAGCGCGGTCGCGATGATGGTGAGCGACCCACCCTCCTCGATGTTCCGTGCCGCGCCGAAGAACCGCTTCGGCGGGTAGAGCGCGGCGGAGTCGATGCCGCCGGAGAGGATGCGTCCCGACGCCGGCGCGGCGAGGTTGTAGGCGCGACCGAGACGGGTGATCGAGTCGAGCAGGATCACGACGTCGCGGCCGCGCTCGACGAGGCGCTTGGCCCGCTCGAGGCAGAGCTCGGCGACCTGGGTGTGGTCGTCGGCGGGCCGGTCGAAGGTCGACGAGATGACCTCCCCGGCGGTCGAGCGCTGGAAGTCGGTGACCTCCTCGGGGCGCTCGTCGACGAGCAGCACCATGAGGTGCACGTCCGGGTCGTTGGTCTCGATGGCGTGCGCGAGCTGCTTCAGCACGGTCGTCTTGCCGGCCTTCGGCGGAGACACGACGAGCCCGCGCTGGCCCTTCCCGATCGGCGACATCATGTCGACGATGCGCATCGAGATCGGGGCGCGCTCCTCGGTCTCGAGGCGCAGCCGCTCGGTCGGGAACAGCGGCGTGAGCTTCGTGAAGTCGACGCGGTCGTCGTGCTCGCGCGGCCGCTCGCCCTCGATCGTGTCGATGCGGGCCAACGCCGGGAACTTGTCGCTGTTCTTGTTGCGCCGGATGGGGCCGGAGACGAGATCGCCGCGACGGAGGTTGAACCGGCGCACGTACGACTGGCTCACGTAGACGTCGAGGTCGCCGGCGAGGTAGCCGGTCGTCCGCAGGAACCCGTAGCCCTCGGGCAGGAGGTCGAGCACGCCCTCGCGGACCTCGGCGTCGGCGAGGTCCGGCTGCTCGCGCTGCTGGCGCTCCTCGCCACCCTGCGAGCGTCGGCGGCGGTCGCGCTCACGCGGACGCTCGGCGTCGTCGCCGGCGTGGCGACCGTTGCCGTTGCCGTTCGCAGCGCCGCCGTTCGGGCCGCCGCCGGCGCCGACGATGAGGTCGACGAGCTCGGCCTTCTTGAGCCCGTGGAAGCCCTCGAGCTGGAGGGTCGCGGCGATCTCGCGCAGCTCGGCGAGGGGCTTCCGCTCGATGACGATGCGGTCCATGGAGGGAGGTCTTTCGGGAGGGCGGAGGGGCAGGCAGGCGTTACGAGGAGCGCATCGCGTCCTGGTAGGACTGCCAGTCGGCGGTGAAGTCCTCGAGGCCCTTGTCCGTCAGGGGGTGCTTCACCATCTGGCGGAACACCTTCGCCGGCATGGTCGCGATGTCCGCGCCCGCGATCGCCGCGTGTGCGACGTGTTGGGGGTGGCGGAGGGAGGCGGCGAGCACCTCGGTGGCGTAGCCCTGGATGCGGAAGATCTCGCAGATCTCGGACAAGAGCGCGATGCCGTCCGAGGCGATGTCGTCGAGGCGCCCCAGGAACGGGGAGACGTAGGTGGCGCCGGCGCGGGCGGCGAGGATGGCCTGGGTCGGCGAGAAGCAGAGCGTCACGTTGGTCCGGATGCCCTCGCGGGAGAGCTTCGCGACCGCGCCGAGTCCGGCCGGGATCAGCGGCACCTTGACCACGACGTTGTCGGCGATCGCGGCGAGCTTGCGGCCCTCGTCGACCATGGCGTCGGTCTCCATCGAGACGACCTCGGCGGAGACGTCGCCCTGCACCTCGGCGCAGATCTCCTTGATCATCGACGCGAAGTCCTTGCCCTCGCGGGCGGCGAGCGTCGGGTTCGTGGTGACGCCGTCGAGGATCCCCCACCGGTTGATCTCGGCGATCTCGTCGATGTTGGCGGTGTCGAGGAACAGCTTCACGCGATCGGCTCCTGTCGCGCTCGCTGCGGGCTCGGATCCGTCGTCGGTACCGGGGCACGACGAGGAAGGAGTGGAGCGGCGAGAGCGCTCGATGGGTGGGGATCCGTCCGGAGATCCGCGGGGTTGGGCCGCGGCGATGGACGGCCCGATCATACCTCCCGGGGAGGGCGGTGGGAGCAGTCCCGACCGCCGCTGACGGCGCATCCGTCGACGGGGCAGGCCACCGTCCCGGAGAGGTCCCAGTCGAGCGGGAGCGTCTCGAACCCGTGCGCAGACGCGACGTCCCGACAGGTCTCGAGCTGTCCTCCGTCCGCGGCCGGGACGGCCGCTGCCGCCGTCGGTCCGGCGCCGGACAGCCACGCGTGGACCCCGCGGGAGCGGAGCGCCCGCACGACCTCGCCGGTCGGTCCCATCACCTCGAGCCGGGCGGGCTCGTGGAGGACGTCCCCCGTCGCGGCCGGGTCGACGGACCATGCCCCGACCATGGCGCCGACCACGTGGCCGGCGCGGGCACCCTGGACCGCCATGTCCCGCCGGTCGAAGACGTCCGGCAGCACGTCCCGTGCCTCGGTGGTCAGCTGCCGTGCCGTCGGCACGAGCGCGACGGGCCGCAGCCGCGGGGTCGGCTGCGCACGACGGACCAGCAGGCGGCCGTCCGCGTCCGGGGTGCACGCGACGAACCCGCCGAGGATCGCCGGCGCGACGTTGTCGGGGTGGCCCTCGATGGCGTCGGCGAGCTCGACCAGCTCGAGGTCGCCGACCGGGGCGTCCGTGATCGCGCGGGCGAGCGCGAGCCCCGCGACGATCGCGGCGGAGCTCGACCCCAGCCCCCGCTCGAGCGGCACCTCGTTGTGCACGCGCAGCGCGATGTCGGGGACCGCGGCGTCGTGCTCCTCGCAGAACCGGACCACGCAGCGCCACACGAGGTTGTCGTCGCCCGTCGCGACCTCGCCGGCACCCTCCCCCGTCGTCGTGACGCGGTCCACGCCGTCGACGCGGTCGGTGCTCTCGACGTAGAGATGCCGGGACACCGCCGCCCCGAACGCGTCGAAGCCGGGCCCGACGTTGGCGGTCGTCGCGGGCACGCGGACGGTGTGGTGGCGGACGGTCACGACGATCCTCGACGCGGGTGGGCGGTGCGCCGACGTTAGCCCTCGCGGCTGCGCCTCAGCTCTCCACGCTCGCCGCCGCATCTCCTCGGGGGGTGCGCACGACCGGGTCGACCTCCGCGCGCCAGAGGTCCCGGGTCCAGGTCAGCCAACCGGAGCCGTACAGGAACGCGAACACCGCGAGCGTCCAGATGGCGACGTCGAGCCCGGCGACCTCGGCGATGACGCCGGCGAGGATCGCGGACAGTCCCATCGCGAGCGTGGCGAGGCCGAAGTCGAGGCTCATCACGCGTCCGCGCACCGCGTCGGGCGTCGTCAGCTGGAGTCCGTAGGTCGACGAGATCCACTGGTTCCCGCCGCCGGCGTGCGCGAACACGATCAGCGCGGCCGCGACCCACAGGCCGGTCACGAGCGGGAGGAACAGGTACGCGACGGCGTAGGCGACGATGGAGGCGCCGCACCAGAACACCAGGCGGCGGCCGTCGTCCCCGTAGAGGCGACGTCCGATGTACGGACCGACGAGCGCACCGAGCCCGCGACCGGCGAGGAGGATGCCGACGCCGGCGTCGCCGGCCCCGTAGCGGTCGATCGCGAGCACCGGGAGGAGGCCGACGATGCCGTTGCCGACCCCGACCCCGGACTTGGTGACCATGAACGCGCGCGTGACCTTGCGCGGCCGGACGAAGTCCCACACCTCCGTGACGTGCGACAGCACGCTCGCCGGCGCCGCCACCGTGCCGAGGTTGAACGGCCGGCGGATCCGGAGCAGCAGCGCCGCGGTCACGACGAACGTCGCGGCGTTGATCAGGAACGACGCCTCACGGCCGAACGCCGCCGCGGCGGCACCGCCCAGCGCCGCACCCACGAACAGCATCGTCCCCCACACCGAGCCGAAGGCGGTCATGGCGAGCGAGAGGTCCTCCTCCTCGACCACGTTCGGGAGCACGGCCGAGGCGATGGGCTCGTAGAACGCGGCGAGGGCGGAGATCGACGCGACGCAGACGTACGCGAGCCACGCCTGGCCGAGCTGCGACGCCGCCACGAGGCCGAGGGCGGGGACGACCCGGAGGACGGCCGAGGCGATCATCAGCCGCTTGCGGTCCATGCGGTCGGCGAGCACGCCGGCGACGGGCGACAGGAAGAAGATCGGCAGGACCTCGGCTGCGAACACCCACGCCGTGGCGCCCTCCCGGCCGGTCAGCTCCTTCACGAGACCGGCGACCGCGACGAGCGCGAACCAGTCCCCGAGGAAGGACACGATCGAGCCGAGGAACAGCCGCCGGAAGTCGGCGTTCCGACGGATGAGGTCCACCAGCTCGAGGAACTGGTTCCGTCGCGCAGCACCGGAAACGATCCCGCTCCCGGACGGCTCGACGGCGGGGGTGTCGTCCGGGTCCTCAGGGATGGGCCCGGGACCCCGTTCGGTCGTCACGAGGCCGGGATCACAGGAGGCCGAGGACCTCGGCCGCCGCGTCGACGTCCGCAGGGATGGTCGGCGGCTGCGCCGCGCCGGAGATGGCCCAGTCCGGGTCCTTCAGGCCGTGACCGGTGAGGATGCACACGACCGTGCCGCCCTGCGGGAGCTCGCCGGCCGCGTGCAGCTCGAGCAGGCCCGCCACGGACGCGGCCGACGCCAGCTCGACGAACACGCCCTGGCGGGCGAGCTTCCGGTAGGCGTCGAGGATCTGGCGGTCGGTGACGGCGCGGATGGAGCCGCCGGACTGCGCGGCCGCCTCGACGGCGGTGTCCCACGAGGCCGGGTTCCCGATGCGGATCGCGGTCGCGATCGTCTCGGGCTTCTCGATGGGATGGCCGTGCACGATCGGGGCGGCGCCTGCGGCCTGCCAGCCGCGCATCACCGGGAGGCGGTCGATGAGTCCGTCCGCCTCGTACTCGCGGTAGCCGCGCCAGTAGGCCGTGATGTTGCCGGCGTTACCGACCGGCATGACGTGCACATCGGGGGCACGACCGAGCTGGTCGCAGACCTCCCAGGCGCCGGAGCGCTGGCCGTCGATGCGGTACGGGTTGGTCGAGTTCACGATCTGGACCGGGTACTTCTCGTCGAGCGTCCGGCACATGTCGAGGGCCTGGTCGAAGTTGCCCTCGATCTGGATGACGGTCGCGCCGTGGACGAGCGCCTGCGCGAGCTTGCCCAGCGCGATCTTGCCGGCGGGGACGAGCACGCCACAGGTGAGCCCGGCCTTGCCGGCGTAGGCGGCTGCGGACGCGGAGGTGTTGCCGGTGGAGGCGCACACGACCGCCTTCGCGCCGGCCTCGACGGCCTTCGTGATGGCCATCGTCATCCCGCGGTCCTTGAAGGAGCCGGTGGGGTTCGCGCCGTCGAACTTGAGGTGGACCTCGCAGCCGGTGAGCTCGGACAGCGCCTCGCTGTGGATCAGCGGGGTGCCGCCCTCCCGGAGGGTCACGATCGGGGTGTCGTCGGAGACCGGCATGCGCTCCCGGTACTCCTCGATGATCCCGCGCCAGACGTGCGGCATCAGCTGAAGACCTCCGCCTCGACCCGCATCACGCTCGCGACGTTGCGGACCCCCTCGGTCCCCTGCAGGTCGCGCACGCAGCTGCGGAGCGCCCCCTCCAGCGCCCGGTGGGTGATGAGGACGAGCTGGGCGCGGTCGCCCTGCCCCTCCTGCCAGACCTGCGCGATCGACACGTCGTTCTTGCCGAACGTCGTGGCGACGGCGGCGAGCACGCCGGCCGTGTCGTCGACGTCGAGGAGCACGTAGTACTGGGTCTGCAGCTCCTGGATGGGGCGGATGCTGCGACCGCGGTGCACCGACTCGACCGGCCCGCGCGTGGTCTGCTGGACGTTCCGCGCGGCGTCGATGAGGTCGCCGACGACGGCCGAGCCCGTGGGCAGCGCGCCGGCGCCGCGGCCGTAGAACATCAGCTCGCCGGCCGCGTCGGCCTCGACGTAGATGGCGTTGAACGACTCCCGGACGGCGGCCAGGGGGTGGGCCTTGGGGAGGAAGGTCGGATGCACGCGGACGGCGACCTGGTCGTCGACCTCGCTCGCGATGCCGAGGAGCTTGATGACGTAGCCCAGCCGGTCGGCGACGGAGATGTCGGTCGCGGTGACGTTCTCGATGCCCTCGCGGAACACGTCGTCTGCGTGGACCTTGGAGTCGAACGCGAGGCTCGCCAGGATCGCGGTCTTCGACGCGGCGTCGTGGCCCCCGACGTCGGCGGTCGGATCGGCCTCGGCGTACCCGAGCCGTTGCGCCTCGGAGAGCACCGCGTCGTAGCTCGCCCCCTCCTCGGTCATCTTCGTGAGGATGTAGTTCGTGGTGCCGTTGAGGATCCCGACCACGCGACGGACGCGGTCGCCGGCGAGCGACTGCTTGAGGGGGCGGATGATCGGGATGGCGCCGGCGACGGCCGCCTCGTACATGAGGTCGACACCGGACGACTCGGCGAGCTCGTAGAGCTCGGGACCCTCGTGGGCGACGAGCTCCTTGTTGGCGGTGACGACGGGCTTGCCGAGCTCGAGGGCGCGCCGGATGAGCCCTCCGGCGGGATCGCGCCCGCCCATGACCTCGACGATCACGTCGACGTCGTCGGCCTCGACGACGGACAGCAGGTCGTCGGTGAACGCGTCGGCGGGGAGCGGGAGCTGGCGGTCCTTGGCGAGGTCGCGGACGCCCACGCGGGTCACGAGCAGCTGGCCTCCGACCCGGACCGCGATGTCGCGCGCCTCCCGGTCGAGGATCCGGACCACGCCACCACCGACGGTGCCGCAGCCGAGCAGTCCGACGCGGATCACCTTCGCCATGGAGCCTCCCGGTTCCTCGGGGACGTCGCCGCCCACCGCTCGGCGGACGGATGGCCGAGCCTACCGGCGGCCCGGCGGGGCCGAACCGGCGGCGGTCGCGCCCCAGACGGTCCCCACCGCGACGAACCGGAGCCGCGCGTAGAGCCGCTCGGCGTCGGATCCGTGGTCGACGAGGAGGAGGAGCCGGTCGTCCGGGTAGGCCTCCCGGTGGGCACCCGACGCGACCGCGACCAGATGGCTGGCGATGCCGAGCCGGCGGTGGACGGCATGGGTCACGACGTCGTCCACCGCGGCCGTGCCCGCGCCGTCGCGCCACACGCCGGCGGACCCGACCGGGACGCCGTAGCGGTACGCGAGCCAGGCGCCGCCACGGCCGTGCGTCGCGAGCTCGCGGAGCTGGTCCGTGCGCCACGTCCAGAACCCGCCGTCGCCGCCGGCGTCGGAGATCCGCAGTGCCCGGACGCCCCACCAGTGCTCGTCGCGGCCGGCCCGGACGACCTCGACGCCGGCGGTCAGCGGCACGACGGGGCGCGGCTCGTCGTCGAGCGCCATCACGGTCCACCGCTCGATCGTGAGGTCGAGCTCGTGCGCCGCGGTCGCGAGTCGCTGCGCGTAGGTACCCGCGTCGGCGAACGAGGCGTCGGTCTCCCAGCGGACCTCGACGTGGTCGATGCCGCCGAGGTGGCCCAGCCGCTCGGCGAAGGCCTGCCTCCAACGTGCCAGCTCCTGCGGCTGGACGGCCCCGTCCACGTGGAGGGCGTTGCCGCGGCGGAAGTCCTGGCGGGATGCCGTCTGCAGGACGACGTGTCCCGGCCCGGGGGCGACCAGCGTGAGCGGCGTGAGCGAGGCACGGACCGCCCGCAGCCCCGGCGTGTCCGCGAGTCGGGCGACGGAGGTCACAGGATGGCGTCGCGGGCGACGACGTCCTCGTAGGTCTCGCGGCGCTGGAGGGTGCGCACCTCGCCGGCGCGCACGAGCACCGCGGCGGGACGCGGCAGACGGTTGTAGTTCGACGCCATCGAGGCGGTGTAGGCCCCGGTCGCCGCGACGGCGAGGAGGTCGCCCGGCGCGAGGTCGGCGGGGAGCGGCACGCGGTCGCGCACGAGGTCACCCGACTCGCAGTGCTTGCCCACGACGGTGCAGACCTCGAGCTCCCCGGCGACGGAGCGGTTCACGAGGGCGACGTCGTGCTCGGCCTGGTAGAGCGCCGGCCGGATGTTGTCGCTCATCCCGCCGTCCACCGAGACGTAGGTGGTCATGCCTTCGAGCCGCTTGACCGTGCCGATCTCGTAGAGCGTGACGACCGCCGGCGCGATGATCGCGCGGCCCGGCTCGACCGCGAGCTGCGGGCGCGGGTAGCCGTGCTCCTCGCAGGCGCGGTCCACCGCGGCCAGCACGGCCTCGCCGTAGCGGCCGATCGGGACCGGGTCGTCGGCGGAGGTGTAGCGGACGCCCATGCCGCCGCCGAGGTTGCACTCCGCGAGCGTCACACCGAGCTCGTCGCGCCAGCGGGCGAGGAGCGCGATCAGGACCTCCGCGTTGGCGACGAACGGGTCGGTGCCGAAGATCTGCGAGCCGATGTGGGCGTGGATGCCCACCACGTCGACGTGGCGCAGCTCGGCGGTCCGGCGCATGGCCGTGTCGGCGAGACCGAGCGAGAGCGTGAAGCCGAACTTGGAGTCGTCGTGGCCCGTGCGGGTGTACTCGTGGGTGTGCGCGTCGATGCCGGGGGTGATCCGGAGCCACGTCGCGAAGGTGTGGTCGAGCTCGTCGCCAACGTTCTCGAGGCGCTCGAGCTCCTCGAAGCTGTCCGCGACGACGCGACCGACCCCGAGCTGGGCCGCCATGCGGAGCTCGGCGAGCGACTTGTTGCTGCCGTGGAAGACGACCCGGTCCATCGGGACGCCGGCGACCTTCGCCGTGTGGAGCTCGCCGCCGGAGACGACGTCGACCCACAGTCCCTCCTCCGCGACGATCTGGAGGATCCCGACGGCGCACCACGCCTTCGAGGCGTAGGCGACCCAGACGTCCGGGAAGGCGTCGACGTACGCCCGGCAGCGCGTGCGGAGGTCCTCCTCGTCGACGACCCACAGCGGTGTCCCGTGCGACGCCGCCAGATCCGCGACGTCGACGCCGCCGATGCGCAGCCGGCCGGCGTCGTCGCGGGCGGAGGTGAGGGGCCACGGCGAGTCGGTGAGCGGCTCCCTCGCCAGCTCGGAGGGCACGTCCGTGGTCACATCCGCTCCGGCGCGGACACCCGCAGGATCGCCAGGACGTTGCCGAGGACCTGCTTCGCGGCGACCGCGAGCCAGTAGCGCGCACGGCCGAGCTCCTCGGCGGCGGCGCGCTCGTCGTCGGCGAGGTCGTCCGAGGGGAGGATGCGGCACTCGGTGTAGAAGCGGTGGAACGACGAGGCGAGCTCCTCGGCGTAGCGGGTGAGCCGCTGGGTGGCGCGGAGCTCGGCGGCGTCGGCGATGACCCCGGGGAGCTCGGCGAGCTTGCGCACGAGCTCCTGCTCCGCCGGGGCGGTGAGCAGGCCGAGGTCGGCGTCGGCCAGCTCCCCGTGCGCGAAGCCGCGCTCGTCGGCGAGACGGATCAGCGAGTTGATGCGCGCGAAGGCGTACTGCACGTAGTAGACGGGGTTCTCCATCGACTGCTTCACGACCTCGTCGAGGTCGAAGTCGACGGTCGTGTCGAGGCTCTGGCGCAGGAAGTGGTAGCGGGTGACGTCGCTCCCGACCTCCTCGACCACCTCGTCGAGGGTGATGAGCTCGCCGGCGCGCTTGGACATCCTGACGGGCTCGCCGCCGCGGAGGAGGTTCACGAGCTGGCCGATGCGGATCTCGAGCCGGTCCTGGGGGATGCCGAGCGACCGCGCCGCGGCCTTCAGCCGGCCGACGTAGCCGTGGTGGTCCGCGCCGAGGAGGTAGATGAGGCGGGTGTGGTCGCGGTTCCACTTGTCGCGGAAGTAGGCGCAGTCGGCCGCGAAGTAGGTCGGCCGGCCGTCGGAGCGGACGAGCACGCGGTCCTTGTCGTCGCCGTAGGTGGTGGTGCGCAGGAAGAGGGCGCCGTCCTCCTCGTAGGTCTCGCCCTTGGCGCGGAGGTCCTCGATGGTCTGCTCGACGGCGCCCTGGTCGTGCATGACGCGCTCGCTGAACCACACGTCGAACTCGACGCCCATCGCGCGGAGCACGTCGGCGATGTGGTCGCGCATCTTGCGGACGCCGATCTCGCCGATCTTCGCCGCGAGCGACGGCTCGACGCGCTCCTCGGCGGCAGCGTCGTGCGGCCCGTCGGCGGCGCGCTCGCGCACGCGCCTGATCGACAGCTCCCCGGTGATCGGCTGGTCCTCGGGGAAGTGGATGCCGTCGCCGACGGTGAAGAAGTCCTCGCCGAACTCGAGGCGGATCTCGCGGGCGAGGTCGTGGATGTACTCGCCCCGGTAGTGGTCGTCGTCGAGCTCCTCGCCGCGGGCGACGAGCACGATGGACTCTCCGAAGCGACGGACCTGCTCGCCCGCGTCGTTGACGTAGTACTCACGCACGACGCCGTGGCCGTCGGCCGCGAGCAGCTCCGCGAGCGCATCGCCGGTGGCCGCCCACCGGCCGGCGCCCACGTGGAGCGGACCGGTCGGGTTCGCCGAGACGAACTCGATGTTGATCATCTCGCGCTGGCCGGCGTCGCGCTGGCGTCGGCCGTAGGCGTCGCCCTTGGCGACGACGGTCCGCACGACCTCCTCGAAGTAGGCGTGCGAGAGCCGGAAGTTCACGAAGCCGGGGCCGGCGAGGTCGACGGACTCGACGGCCTCGGGCAGCTCGATGTGGTCGATGATCGCCTGCGCGATGTCGCGGGGCGGGCGCCGCGCCGGCTTGGCCAAGCGCAACGCGACCGTCGTGGCCCAGTCGCCGTGCTCGGGCTGGCGCGGCCGCTCGAACTCCGGGTCCGCCGCCGGCAGGCCGGCCGCCTCGAGGGCCTTCGTGACGCGGGTGGCGAGCTCGGCCAGCACCGGGTCGAGGTCTTCGGGACGGGCCATCGAGGGTCCCCTCGGGGATCGCGGGTCGCTGGAGGCGCGCCGGAGGCGGCGCCTCGCGTTCGCTCCCGAGCGTACGGGGACGCCCGGGACCACCGGAACTCGGCCCGGTGGGTGCCAGCGTCAGCGCTTGGTGAGCTCCGCGACGAGGTCGAGCAGATCGATGGGGTCGAACGGCTTCGTGATGTAGGCCTCGGCGCCGAGCTCGGTGCCGCGCTGGAGGTCGTCGTCCTGGGCGCGGGCCGACAGGAAGACCACGGGGACGTGCTTGAGGTCCTCGTCCTCCTTGAGCTCGGCGAGGACCTGCCAGCCGTTCTTCCTCGGCATCATGATGTCGAGGAGGACGAGGTCGGGACGGAAGGCCCGGGCCTGCTCGAGAGCCTCGACCCCGTCGCCGGCGAGCGCGACCTCGTAGCCCTCCATCTCGAGGTTGACCTGCAGCAGCCGCTGGATGACGGGGTCGTCGTCGACCGCCAGCACCTTCGCCGCCACGTGTCGCCTCCTGAAGGGATCCCGCCGCACGTCCGAGCCTCCGCGCGGGCGAGCGCACGGTAGCCCCTCGGGATGCCGGCGTCGCAGCGCCCCACCACCCCTGGAGCACGCCTGCGGGGCCGTGGCCCCATGGGGCCCGTGGTACCGTCCTGCCCCGACGCGCCCCCGTAGCTCAGTGGATAGAGCACCGGCCTCCGGAGCCGGAAGCGTAGGTTCGATTCCTACCGGGGGTACTCAGCCGGCCAGCACGGGGATGGCCGGCCGCCGGACCGTCGTCCTGTGCGGCTCCGACCGGGCATGATGTCGACGGCCCCGCGGGATGGGAGGGTCCGTGGCCGGTGAGGTGGCGTCATGCACCCCGGCGGACGCCGCCCTGTCATCACTCGTGGACGACGTCACGGCGCTCTCCCGTGATGCGCCACTCGACGCGCGGGTCCCGGGCCTGGAATGGAACGTGGGCGACGTCCTCGCCCACCTCGCCGTGCAGGTCGAACGCTTCCGGGACTTCGTGACCGGTGACCGTTCTCCAGACGACGACGTCGCCGTTGTGCCGGACGGGCCCGTCCCGGTCGTCGTCGCCGAGGTCAACCGCCGGCTCATCGCCAGCGTCGACCACCGGGACGCGGCCGTGCTCAACGACCGCCTGCGCGCAGCGGTGGCCGACTACCTCTCCGTCACGGCCACGGTGCCTCGGTCGACGCCGTTCCGGTCGTGGGAGTGCGGGACCGACGTGGGTGGCGCCACGGCCATCCTCGTCGCGGAGATGCTTGTGCACGGACTCGATCTCGCGCGTGGCCTCGGCACGGCTTGGAGGATCGTCCCTTCGCACGCCTCACTGGCTCTGCCGACCGTCTGGGCTCTCCTCCCGGCCTACCTCGATCCCGTCGCCACCCGCCATGTCCGTGCGAGCCTCGCGTTCGCGCCCCGCGGGATGCCTGGCGTGCGCGTGTCGGTCGATGGCGGCGTAGCCGAGGTGGTTCCCGACGTGGGTCCCGTCGACTGCCGGATCCACGCGCGACCGGACGACCTCCTGCTCCTGTCCTTCGGTCGAGTCGCTCTGGGAGGCCTCGTGAAGCGAGGCCGGCTCTGGGTTTCCGGCCGACGCCCGTGGATGGGTCTCCCGGCGCCGTCGTGGTTCCTTCCACCGTGATCCGGTACGCGCGCAACGGCCGAGCGCACATCGCCTACGACGTCCGCGAGCAACTCGCTGGGGAACCGCGGGACCTACTGATGGTCTCGGAGGGCTTCGTGCCGTTCGAGACCATGGACGATCTCCCTTCCCTCGCCCGGGTGCTGCGTCGCCTGACCACGTTCAGCCGGGTCATCCTGTTCGACCGTCGCGGCATCGGCCTCTCGGACCCGTTCCATGCGACGGAGTCCCCTTCGCTCGAGGACTGGGTCCAGGACGCGGTCACCGTCCTGGACGCCGTGGGCTCCGCCCAGGTCTCCGTCCTCGGGTCGGTCGAGACCTCCACCATCGCCACCCTCTTGGCGGCGACGCGACCGGATCGCGTGCGCAGTCTCGTCCTGATCAACTCGGCTGCCCGGGCCACGCCGACCGACGGGTACGAGCACGGCCATCCCCCCGAAGTGGTCGACGCGCTGATCGATTTCACGACCTCGATCGAAGGCGGCGACGGAGAACCCGCCGGCCTGGTGGCACCGAGCGCCGTCGGCGACCCGGTGTTCCACCGCTGGTGGGAGCGGGCCGGCCGGCTCGGTGCGAGCCCCGCGACCGCGCGGGCCTTGCTCCGCATGGCAGTCCTCGCCGACCTGCGGCCCGTCCTGCCGACGATCGGCTGCCCCGTGCTCGTCCTGCGGAGGCGCGAGGACCCGCTCGTATCGTCGGGTATGGCGCGCTACGTCGCCGACCACGTCCGTGAGGGCCGCTTCGTGGAGGTCCCCGGTGCGGACAACCTATGGTTCGTCGGGGACACCGACCCGCTCCTCGACGAGATCGAGCGGTTCCTGACCGGACGTCTCAGCGCGGTCGACGCCGATCGCACGTTCGCGACGATCGTGTTCACCGACATCGTGGGATCTACCGCCCTGGTGAACCACCTCGGCGAGCAACGGTGGCGCTCCCGACTCGACGCGCACGACGACATGGTGCGTCGACAGCTCGACCGCGCCGGCGGCCGCGAGATCAAATCCACGGGTGACGGGTTCCTCGCCACCTTCACGGGCCCGGCGCAGGCACTCGAGTGCGCGCAGGCGATGCGCGCCGGAGCCGCACAGCTGGGCCTGCGATTGCGCATCGGGATGCACGCCGGGGAGTTCGACCTTCGCGGCGGGGACATCAGCGGGGCGAACGTCCACGTCGCCGCGCGGGTCGCCGCCCTTGCCGGCCCGGATGAGATCCTCGTCACGGGGACCATCCAGGGCGTGCTTTCCGGTCACGCCGTCGCCTTCGAGCCCCACGGGACGCACGAGCTGCGCGGCTTCCCGGAGCCGTGGCCGCTCTACCGCGCGCTCCCGCCCGTCGCCACCCGATGACCGACCGATGGCGCCAACGGGTGCCCCGGCGCGGCCTCCGGTAGCCGACGAGCGGCACGCATCGGACGTGACCGAGCCGGTCAGGCGTTGATGGGCCTGAGCGACTGGATGTGCGGCGCGATGCGCTCGCCGGGGCAGCTCTTGGCTGCGTGGTCGCGGTGACCGGAGATCTCGAGGTCGGGCTCGATGTGGCCGAGCGCGACCCCGTCCTCGATCAGGTCCTTCGCGGCAGCCCAGGCCTCCGGGGTCGGGACGTGCTTGTCGCCGTCGATGGCGAAGGCGATGCCGATCGAGCGGTCGTTCATGCCGACGGTGTGGGCGCCCTCACGGCCCCAGCCACGGCCCTCGTAGACGCGACCGGACTGGAAGACGACGAAGCTGTAGCCGAAGCCGCTCCACTGGTTGTCCTCGACGTGGGTCTTCTCGACGGCGCGCATGAGCGCGGCCTCGCGCTCTGGAGCGACGACCGACGGGAGGTTCGGGCGCCAGAAGTGGTGGATGATCACGTCGTCGACCGAGCCGATGAAGGTGCCGCGGCCCGCGGTCGCGCCCCAGTCGCCCCGCTCGATGACGTCGACCTGCGGCTCGACGGGGGCTGCGACGGGCTCCACCGGCGCGACGCGCGGCGGTGCGGTGAACCCGACCGTGGCCAGGACCGCGGTCATGAAGACGGCGGTTCCGGCGGAGAACGAGAGGGGGCTGAGCTTCAAGGACGTCTCCGAGACAGGTCGCGGGCGTTCGGTGTGTCCTCTGGACAACCAGCCACTGGCCGGGTTTGTTCCGGACAAGCCGGACATCTCCCCGATCGGGCGATGCAGCTTCCTCCGACCCACCGGAGCGACCAGGCCGCTCAGCTCGCCACGGCCCTCGGGAGGAGCACGGTCAGCGTCGAGCCGGGCCCGTGGGTGTTGCGTCGGGCGGTCACCTCGCCGCTCACGGCGTGCACGAGGGACTGGACGACGTGGAGGCCGAGCCCCGAGCCGGGGATGACGTCCCGGTCCACCCCGCGCGTGAACGGGGCGAAGATGTCGACCCCCGATGGGAGCCCGATGCCGGCATCGCAGACGGCGATACGGACCCGGCCGGCGTCGCTGCGCCCGACGTCGATCCGGACGTCGCCTCCGTCCGGGGAGTACTTCACGGCGTTCTCGATGAGGTGCTCGAGCACGATCCGGACGACCTCAGCGTCGGAGTGGGCGCGCGGGGCCTCCGGGTCGACCACGACCTCGAGGTGGTGGGCGGCGGAGAGGGCGCCGAGGTCCTTGGCGCACCGTCGGGCGATCTCCCCGACGTCGACGGGCCCGACGGAGACATCGAGGGCGAGGGCCGCCGCCTCCGACTCCGACAGCATGGACCTGACCTCCGCAGTCGCGTGGCTCGCGGCCCGGGCGATCGCGTGCATGGCGGTCTGCCGGTCCTCCTCCTCCATCGTGCCGTCGTCCTCGACGAGCAGCGACGCCCAACCGAGGATCACGGTGAGCGGCGTCTTCAGCCGGTGCTGGGCAGCCGCCACGAACTGCGACCGCGCCCGCAGGAGCCGGTCGGCCTCGCCGGCCCGCTCGTTCGCCTCGTCCAGCTGCTGCCCCCGCACCACGGCGTCGGCGATGATCCGGCCGAACACGGCCAGCAGCGACTCGGTCTCGGCGTCGACGTGCACGCGTGACGAGCTGGCACCGCAGATGGTCCCGAAGACGGCGCCGTCGGGCAGGACCACCGGGACGCTCACGTAGGTCTGGATACCGAGATCGCGCGCCGCGCTGCTGTCCCCCCACGTCCCGGGGACGTCCTCGGTGACGTGCTGTCCCGACTCGAGGGCCCGCCGGCACAGCGTGTCCGACCACGGCACCTCGAGGCCCTCCTCGATCGCGAGGGTGCCGGCGTTCTCCGCGATCTCGATCCGCTGGACCTGTCGGTCCCAGTCGACGGCGGTGAGGTAGGCCGACTCGAGCCCGGTCACGGCCCGCACCGCGTCGAGCAGCGGACGCGTGACGGAGGCGAGGTCGCCACCGCCGGCGCCGACCTGGACGAGCGCGCGCCGGATCGCCTCATCCGTCGGTGCGCCCGCCTGGTCCTTCACCGTGGCTCCCGTGCCTGGGTCGAGCGAACGCTAGTCCCCGGCAACGGCCGTTACGTGTTCCCGCCCCGCACCTTCGTCTGGCTCGTCCTCGTCCTCCCGCCGCCGCTTCGCGACGAGCCACAACATGGCGAGGCAGATGAGGAGAAGGAGGACGGCAAGCCCATGGAGGGGTGTGATCCCTCCATCCGCACCGCCGAAGAAGGCCCCGCCAAGAGCGCCACCCCGCAACTCGTTCTCAGCCGCATCCGCCGCGCCCTCGGGCACATCGACAGGCTCGCCGGGCACGACCGTCCCGTCGCTCAACTCCACACCGATGACGACCTCGCCAGGCAAACCGGCTGGGAGACGCCAGTCCGCGGTTAGGGTCCGGGCGTAGCCCGGGATGATGTTCTCTGCCACCATCGGAACGCGGGCCACAGGTTCGCCTGTCGGCAGCGAGATGACGAAATCACCCGAGGGGCGGACGTGCGCATCGCCGACATTCTCCAGAGCCACCTGCAGCACGACATCGCTGTCGGTGGCAGTGGCCGACATGGCAACGCCGCGGCCGCGTAACGACTGGTTCCATGGTCGTGGACCGCGGAGTAGGAAGATTGCCGCGAGCTGCGTCTCGACGTCGATTGCCGCCGCACCGTCCTCGTTCACGAGACGAGCTACGACGGCCTTATAGACAGCGACGTCGTTCGGAAACCGGAACTTGACCTCGATGGAGCGCGACTCCCCTGGAGCCAGAGCGATACGCCCCTCTGTTTCCAGCTGCATCGTTTCGCCGTCACCCTGCTCGAAGACAGGAGTGCCCTCCAGTGTGTGCCCGAGGTCAGCTCCGACGATCTCCAGGTCCTGAGTAGCCTCAGTGCCGTTCGAGATGATGACGTCGAGGGAATGCTCTCTCTCAGCCAGGTCTAGCTCGCCGCGCGTAGGCGTGATCGTGATGCCGTCAGGAGGCGCGATGGCCGCCGGCCCGGCCGCAACGAGCGTCGACGTGCCGATCAAGAAGGCCAGTCCGCTCACCATACGGCGGACGGCCGGCGTGGACGCCGGCCGTCGCCGAGGATTCCTACGGCGAGGCAATCAGACTCCGGAACTCACGGTGTAGGTCAACTCGTGACGGTAGGTCCCCGCCGGGTCCAACGCCGTCGCCGGCTGCGTGACCGTCAAATCATACGTGTCACTCGTCGTCAGAATGCCAGTAAGCGGGTTCGTAGCCAGCGCGACGGCCGTCGTCCCGACCGGAACCGCGAGGTTGCCGACGCCGGTGCTGGTACCCGCATTCACCGCAGACATCGTCATGCCAGACGACAGCACGTTCGTGCCATACACCGAATTGATGGAATCCCATTCCTTCATCGTCGCGTTCAACGACTTCACCGAAAGGGTGTACGCCGTGTTGGCATCCACGGTGATCGAACCGATCGCCGCGGCCGTAACCGGCAGTTGGGCGAGCGTCGCATCAGCGGGAGCGGACGAAATCGTGATCGTCCCAGCCAAAGTCCCTGTGACGTTCTGGGTCTCGGCGCCAGCGCCGGCGACACCGAAGGCGGTGGCGAGAAGGGTGCTGGCGAGGGCGGTGGCGGCGATCTTCCGCGAGATCCGCATCCGGGAATCCTTTGATCCGGGGCCGGATTGGAGGGCGGCCCGCTGTCACTCAGAGCATCGCCGCGGTTACTGGATGACTACATAGGGCAGGTTGCCCATCCTCACCTTCCGTGACGCGAAGAAGAGGACATACCCGGCACGGTCAGTGACCGTGCGGACAGGCCCGACAGCGCGAGCCCGGCCGCGTTCCCGCTCGTTCTGGGTGCGATCCGCGTCGAATCCGAACCCCGAGGTGCGGAATCGCGTGCCCGAGCACGGGGCCGCGGGACGACCGCGTCACGGTGCGTGGTCGGGCCGAGCGCGGGGCGCGGCCCGCTGTCATCGTCCGCTCGGCCGGCGTTCGCTCGGCGTGGACGGCGAGCAGGCACGGGACCGTGAGCAGCTGGGCCCGGGATACGGGGAGGGGCTGCTCGCGGTCGCGGTGGACCCCACGGTCCAGGCGGGACCGCGCGGCGGCGCGCTGCCACCGGGCACGGGAGCCGGGCAGGACTACGCTCGCCGGCCCGCCCCGACCGCACCCGCGAGGAACGCATGCGCGAGATCGACGTCACCGACCGCTCGATCTACACCCGCACGATCGGCATCGAGCACGACCCGGAGGCGGGACCGCGGCGGAACATCGACGCGAAGGGGCGTGAGATCGCGCCGGACCTGCTCGCGCTCATGGGCGACACGCCGCTCGTGGCGATGGAGCGGATCTCGAAGGACGTCCCGCCGACGCTCATCGCCAAGCTCGAGATGCTGAACCCGGGTGGGTCGGTGAAGGACCGCATCGGCATCGCGATGATCGAGGCGGCAGAGGCGGCCGGCGTGCTGAAGCCGGGTGGGACCATCGTCGAGCCGACCTCCGGCAACACCGGGGTCGGGCTCGCGATCGCCGCGGCGCGGAAGGGCTACCGCTGCCAGTTCGTTGTCCCGGACAAGGTGAGCCAGGACAAGATCTCGCTGATGCGCGCCTACGGGGCCGAGGTCGTGGTCTGCCCGACGGCGGTGGATCCGGAGGACCCGCGCTCCTACTACTCGGTGTCCGATCGACTCGCGGCCGAGCCGAACGCGTTCAAGCCCAACCAGTACTTCAATCAGGCCAACCCGCAGACGCACATGATGTCGACCGGGCCGGAGCTGTGGCGCCAGACCAACGGCCTCATCGACGCGTTCGTCTGCGGCGTCGGGACCGGCGGGACCGCGACCGGCATCGGTCGCTACCTCAAGGGACGGAAGCCCGACGTCCAGATCATCGGCGCGGACCCGGAGGGCTCCCTCTACTCCGGGGACGAGATCCACCCGTACCTCGTCGAGGGCATCGGCGAGGACTTCTGGCCCGAGACCTTCGACCCGGCCATCGTCGACCACTGGTACCGCGTCTCCGACCGCGACTCCTTCACGACGGCCCGGCGCATCACCCGCGAGGAGGGGATCCTCGTCGGCGGCTCGGGCGGCACGGCCGTCTGGGCCGCGCTCGAGTACGCCAGGACGCAGCCGGAGGACGCCACCATCGTCGTGCTCCTCCCCGACTCGGGGCGCGGGTACCTGTCGAAGTTCCTCGACGACAAGTGGATGGCCGAGCACGGCATGCTCGAGCGCACCGGCGGCCGCAAGCACGTCACCGACGTCCTCGGCTCCAAGCCCGAGGAGCTTCCCGCCCTCGTCCACGTCCACCCCAACGAGACCGTGGCCCAGGCGATCGCGCTGCTGCAGGAGTTCGGCGTCTCGCAGATGCCGGTCTTCCGCGACGGCGTGCACGAGGACGCGATGATCGGCGACGTCCTCGGCTCCATCCGCGAGAACGCGCTCCTCGATGCGGCGCTCAAGGACGCGGACGTCATGCAGAAGCCGATCGGTGAGGTCATGCAACCGCCGCTGCCCGTCGCCGGCGTCAACGAGCCGCTCGACGACGTCTTCGCCGGCCTCGCGGCCGGCTCGCCTGCGGTCGTCATCGTCGACGACGAGCGCCCCGTCGGCGTCGTGACCCGCGCCGACCTCCTCACCTTCCTCGCGAGCCAGCAGGGCTGACACGACCGGAGCGACGATGCACTTCAACACCCGCGCGATCCACGCCGGCCAGGACCCCGAGCCGACCACCGGCGCGGTGAACGTCCCGGTCTTCCAGACCTCCACGTTCGCCCAGCCGGCCGTCGGCGAGCACCTCGGCTACGAGTACGCGCGGACCGGCAACCCCACCCGGACCGCGCTGCAGGAGTGCCTCGCCGCGCTCGAGAACGCCGACGCGTGCGTCGCGTTCGCGTCGGGCCTGGCCGCGGAGGACGCGATCTTCCGCATGCTCTCCCCCGGCGACCACGTGCTGATGGCGAACGACGTCTACGGCGGGACGTGGCGCCAGATCTCGAAGGTCCACAGCCGCTTCGGCATCGAGGTCAGCGCCGTCGACCTCTCCGACCTCGACGCCACGAAGGCCGCGATGCGCGAGAACACGCGCTACGTCTGGGCCGAGACGCCCAGCAACCCGCTCCTGAAGATCCTCGACATCGCGGCGCTGGCGCAGATCGCGAACGAGGGCTTCGCCGAGCTGGTCGTCGACAACACCTTCGCGACGCCCTACCTCCAGCAGCCGCTGGAGCTGGGCGCCGACATCGTCGTCCACTCGACCACCAAGTACATCGGCGGCCACTCCGACGTCGTGGGCGGCGCGGTCTGCACCGACGAGGAGAACGCCGAGGAGCTGCGCTACCTCCAGAACGCCGTCGGCGCCGTCCCCGGCCCGTGGGACTGCTACCTCACGCTCCGCGGCGCCAAGACGCTCGCCGTCCGCATGGACCGGCACTGCGAGAACGCCCAGCGGATCGCCGAGTGGCTGACCGAGCACGAGGCGGTCGAGCAGGTCCTCTATCCGGGCCTCGCCGACCACCCCGGCCACGACGTCGCCGCGTCGCAGATGCTCGCCTTCGGCGGCATGATCAGCTTCCGCCTCCGCGGCGGCGAGGCGGCCGCGCGGCGGGTCGCCGAGCACACCGAGCTGTTCTTCCTCGCCGAGTCCCTCGGCGGCGTCGAGAGCCTCATCGAGCACCCCGGCGTCATGACCCACGCGTCCGTCGCAGGCACCGACCTGCAGGTGCCCGACGACCTCCTCCGGTTGTCGGTCGGCATCGAGCACGTCGACGACCTCATCGCCGACCTCGACCAGGCCCTCGCCGACTAGGACCGAGCCCGCCGAGCGCCCCGGCCAGCCCGGTCCGTCCGAACCGCTCGGATACCGTCGCGGAGTGACCCGCCCCCTCCGCGCTCCGGCGCTGCTGCTCCTCCTGGCGCTCCTCGCGAGCGCCTGCGGCAGCATCGTCGAGCTGGAGCTGCCCGAGCTCGATGCGGTCCCCCGCGACCCCCCGGAGCAGTCGATCGTCTACGACGCCGACGGCAACCAGCTCGCCGTCCTGCGTCGCGAGTTCCGGGAGCGCATCGACATCGAGGAGCTGCCACAGCACCTCATCGACGCCGTCGTCGCGGCCGAGGACCAGCGCTTCTGGATCCACGGTGGGGTCGATGCCCGTGCCATCGTCCGTGCCGCGGCGGCCAACCTCGCGGCCGGTGGAGTCGAGCAGGGCGGATCCACGATCAGCCAGCAGCTCGTGAAGATGCTGTACATGCCGAACGACCCGCGGACGCCGTCGACGAAGGTCCGGGAGGCGCTCCTCGCCCGGCAGATCGAGGACGAGCGCAGCAAGGAGGACATCCTCGGCGAGTACCTCAACACCGTCTACTTCGGCAACGGTGCCTACGGCATCGAGGCGGCCGCCGAGACGTACTTCCGCAAGGCGGCGACGGACCTCGACCTCGCGGAATCGGCGCTCTTGACCGCCATCATCCGCGCCCCCGAGTCGCTGAACCCGACCCGGGAGCCGGACGGGGCGAGGCTGCGGCGCGACCTCGTGCTCGATGCCATGGTCGAGCTCGGGTCGATCGACGCCGAGGCCGCGGAGGCCGCCAAGGCGGCGTCCGTGGACGTCGCGCCCCGACCGCCCTCGCCTCCGACGAGCGAGCCCCACTGGGTCGACTTCGTCATCCGCACCCTCCTCGACGACCCGACGTTCGGCGACGACGAGGCGGAGCGGGCGCAGCGCGTCTTCGGCGGAGGGCTCCGGATCCACACGACCCTGCGGCCCCAGCTCCAGGCGCTCGCACGGGACGCGGTCGCGACCCACCTGCCGGACGCGAGCGACCCGGAGGTGGGGCTCGTGCACGTCGACCCGGGGACCGGGCACATCCTGGCGGCGGTCGGTGGACGCGACTACGACCGGCAGCAGTTCGACCTCGCCACGCAGGCCCGCCGACAGCCCGGCTCCGCCTTCAAGACCTTCGTCCTCGCTGCAGCGGTGACGAGCGGGTACGGACCGGGCCACCTCATCGACGGCGGCCCGGCGACCTTCGACACGGTGAACGGGCCGTGGAAGGTGCGCAACTACCTCGGGTCCCGCCCCGGCCTCGTCACCCTCGAGGAGGCGACGTGGGCGTCGGTGAACGGCGCCTTCGCCCGGCTCATCCTCGAGCTGGGGACCGGGCGGGTGGCGGCCCTGGCGCGGGCGATGGGGGTGCAGTCGCCCATCAACGAGGACGCCCCGATCGCCCTCGGCGGCGTCGACCCCGGCGTGAGCCCGCTCGACATGGCCGCCGCCTACGCGACCCTCGCGAACGGTGGAGAGCGCGTCCCGGCGACGCCGATCGACCGCATCGAGGACGCCGACGGCGCCGTGGTGCACCGCCCCGACGACCGCGGCCGGCGCGTGCTCGATCCGTCGGCCGCCTTCGTCACGACCAAGATCCTGCAGGGCGTGGTCGAGAACGGCACCGGCGTCCGTGCCCGCATCCCCGGCTGGGAGGTCGCGGGCAAGACCGGCACCACGCAGAGCTACGCCGACGCCTGGTTCGTGGGCTACACCCCGACGCTCGCCGCGAGCGTCTGGGTCGGACGGCCCGAGGGTCGCGTGCCGATGCACGACATCCGTGGGGTCCGCAACGTCACCGGCGGCAGCTTCCCCGCGCGCATCTGGCGGAGCTACGCGACGGCCGCGCTCGTCGACGAGCAGCCGGTCGACTTCTCCCTCCCGGAGGAGTACTACGAGATCGTCGAGCTCGACCCCGAGACCGGGCTCCGTGCGGCCCCGTGGTGCGCCGGCGAGCCCACCGCCGTGCCGCGGGCCATCGTCCCCCGCGAGACCTGTCCGTCACCGACGGCGGTGCCGACACGGACGGCGACCCCGGTCCTCGTGTGCCCCGAGACGCCGTCCCCCGACGAGGAGCCGGTGGCGCTCTGCGAGGAGCGGACGCGCACCCCGGCGCCGGCGCAGACGACCGAGCCCTCCCCCGACGGGACGGCCGAGCCGGACCCGCAGCCAGGGGATCCTCCGGAGGAGCAGCCGACGGACGACGAGCGGCCACCCCCGCCGCCGCCGAGCCCGTCGCCGACCGGGGGCGAGGTCCGACCGACACCGGGGGGCGGCGGAGCGACGGAGTAGCCTCCGCGTCCTCCCGAGGAGGTCCCTGCTGCGCGCCCTGCTGGTGTTCAACCCGAACGCGACGACGACCGACGACCGCGTCCGGGACGTGATCTCCTCCGCGCTCGCGTCCGAGGTCGAGCTCGAGGTCCACGCCACCAAGCAGCGGGGGCACGCCACGCACATCGTCGCGGGTGCCGTCCACGAGGGCGTCGACGTCGTCTTCGCGCTCGGCGGTGACGGCACGGCGAACGAGGTCATCCAGGCGCTCGCGGGCACCGATGTCATCCTGGGGGTCATCCCCGGCGGCGGGGCGAACGTGCTCGCCCGCTCGCTCGGGCTCCCGAACGAGTCGGTCGCGGCGACGGGGATGCTCCTCGACCACCTCCGGCACCGGCGGACCCGCCGGGTCTCGCTGGGGCGTGCCGCTGGCCGCTACTTCGGCTTCAACGCCGGCCTCGGCTTCGACGCGGCGATCGTGCGCGCGACCGAGCAGAACGTCCGGATGAAGCGGCTCCTGCGACAGGGCGCGTTCGTCTCGCTCGGTTTCCGCGAGTGGTTCGGCGGCCCGGACCGCCGCGACCCCGTGGTCTTCGTCCAGCTCCCCGGCGGCGAGCCGCGCGGCCCGTACGGGGTCACGATGATCGGCAACACCGATCCGTACACCTACCTGGGGGCTCGCGCCTTCCGATCGACGCCCGACGCGTCCTTCGAGCGCGGGCTCGACCTCCTCGGGGTCCGCCCGGTCGGGACGGCGGCACTGCTGCGGATCATCGCCGGCGCGTTCGCCGAGGGCCGCCACGTCAAGAGTCGCCACTGCGACTACTGGCGCGACCTGCCCGAGTTCACCTTGACGGCCACCCGCCCGCAGCCGCTCATGGTCGACGGGGACTACGCCGGTGAGCACACGTCCGTGACCTTCCAGAGCGTGCCGCAAGCACTCACCGTGCTGGCCGCGCCACCCTCCGAGGCGGTGCGATCGGACCCTCCGAGGCCGTAGCGCCCGTCGTGGACCGGGGCGGACGTTCGGCCCCGGCCGTTCGTCGACCGCGCACCCGGGGCCACTTGCGAGATTCCGCAAGCGAAACCCTTGTGCCGGGCCGGAACCCTGGTTACAGTCTCGAATCAAGTTCGAGAAAACGTTCACAAGCCCGCCCAGCTCCTGGCGGGCACTCCTCGGACACCTCTCCGACCCACGTCTTCCTGCGCACGCCCGTCCCCTCCGGCGGCCGTGCCGACCCCCCTGGAGGCCCCCATGGACTGGCGCAGCCGTTCCGCATGCATCGACGAGGACCCCGAGCTCTTCTTCCCGATCGGCACGACCGGCCCGGCCGTCGAGCAGGCCGACGCCGCCAAGCGCGTCTGCGCCCGCTGTGACGTCCGCGAGGAGTGCCTCGAGTACGCCCTCGCGTCGAACCAGGACGCGGGCGTCTGGGGCGGCCTGACCGAGGACGAGCGCCGCACCCTCAAGCGCGCCCGTCAGCGTCGCCGGCGCATCGCCAGCTGACGGTCCCGCGACACCCGGACGGGCCCACCCTGCGGGGTGGGCCCGTCCGTGTCCGGGGCCCTGCAGCACTACGCTGCAGCCGATGCGCACCCGGACCCGTCTCACCACCCCGCCCGGCGAGGAACCCGTCGCCGAGGACGGCGTCCGCACGCGCGATCCCGAGCGCTACTCCCCTGCGCTCCGGATCCCGAGCGAGCCGGACGTCCCGGGGCGCTACCGCAACGCCGCGATCGTCGCGCTCGTGCTGCTCGCCGTCGCCGGCCTCGCCTACCTCGGGTTCCAGCTCGCCAACGCGGGTCAGTTCCAGGACCCGTCGCTCGACGAGGACCCGGGGATCGAGCAACCGGCGCAGCCCACCGCGCCGGCAGCCGACGCGACCACCGCACCGCCGGGTGAGCCGACGCCGGCGGAGACCACGCCGGCGGGCTGAGGCCTACCGCGGCAGGGGCAGCAGCGACTCGCAGATCGTGCCGGCGCCGTCCTCGGCGGGTCGAACATCGAGCGTGCCACCCAGCTCGGACTCGACGAGGGTGGACGCGATGCGGAGGCCGAGGTTCGCATCACCCTCGAGCGTCCAGCCGTCGGGGACGCCCACGCCGTCGTCGCGCACCTCGAGGTGGAGGCTCGCCGGCCGGCGCTGCAGCGTGATGGTGATGCGCCCGCCGCGTGCCGGGAAGGCGTGCTCGACGGAGTTCTGGACCAGCTCGGAGAGGACCAGCGCGAGCGGGGTCGCCACCTCTGCGGGGAGCTCGCCGGCGGTGCCGTCGAGCGCCATGTGGACCGGATGATCGGGGTTGGTGAGGCCGGTCCCGAGCATGTCGACGAGCCGCTGGGCGACCTTGTCGAACGACACCCGCTGACGCGAGTCCTGCGACAGGGTCTCGTGGACGAGGGCGATGGACGAGATGCGCCGCACGGACTCGCCGAGGGCCTGTCGGGCCTCCTCCGACTGGAGCCGCCGGGACTGCAGCCGGAGGAGCGAGGCCACCGTCTGGAGGTTGTTCTTCACGCGGTGGTGGATCTCGCGGATCGTCGCGTCCTTGTAGAGCAGCAACCGCTCGTGCCGGCGGAGCTCCGTGACCTCGCGGATGAGCATCAGCCCCCCGAGGACGTCGTGGTCGCGGGTCAGCGGCAGGAGGCGACGGAGCACGACCGCCCCGCGCGCCTCGACCTCGGACTCGAGCGGATCGCCGTCGACGAGCGCCTCGAGGACGGCGACGTCGTCGAGATCGAAGTCGCTGAGGTTGCGTCCGACGATGTTGTCCACCACCCCGAGCCGCCGGTAGGCCGAGATCGCGTTCGGCGACGCGTACTGGACGACGCCCTTCGGGTCGATGCGCATGAGGCCGTCGCCGACGCGGGGCGCGAGCTCGCGCTCCGGGTCCTCGCCGGGATAGGGGAAGGTGCCGGCGGCGAGCATCGACGACAGCTCGTTCGCGGTCTGGAGGTAGGTGAGCTCGAGCTGCGACGGCGCGCGGACCATCGACAGGTTGGCCTCGCGCGTGACGACGGCGATGACCTCGCCGTCGAACAGGACCGGGATGGCCTCCTCGCGCACCGGCACGCCGGTGGACCAGTCGGGGTCGCCGTCCCGCACGATCTGGCCATCGCGGAACGCGCGTCCGACCGCCGGTCGCTCCTCACGCTGGTAGCGCTGCCCGACGAGGTCCTCGTAGTAGATGGTCTGCGCCGTGTACG
>JAHWKB010000185.1 GCA_019348115.1 Actinomycetota bacterium
TGCGTCCCGAGGGCCGGTCGGGCCCGCTGTCGCGCACCGTCGACTCGTTCGTCGCGTACTGGGAGCGCTGGGCGAAGACGTGGGAGTTCCAGGCGCTCCTGAAGGCCCGCCCCGTCGCCGGCGACCGCGAGCTCGGCGCGGAGCTCCTGCGACGCGCGGAGGCGTTCGTCTACCCGGACGAGCTCGACCCGGCGGTCGTCGCCGAGGTCCGCGCCATGAAGGGGCGCGTGGAGTCGAAGCCCGAGGTCGTGCGCCACGGCGAGCGTCAGGTCAAGCTCGGCCCGGGTGGCCTCCGCGACATCGAGTTCGCCGTCCAGCTCCTCCAGCTCGTCCACGGCCGCGCCGACCGCACCCTCCGGGTCCCGGGGACCCTGCCGGCGCTGCGGGCTCTGGCGGTGGGCGGGTACATCGCCGACGAGGACGCCGAGACCTTCGCCGCGGCCTACCGCGAGCTGCGCAGGGTCGAGCACCGGCTGCAGCTCGCGCACGAGCGGCGCACCCACACGATCCCGGACGACGAGGACCGTCAGGAGTGGCTCGCGCGCTCGCTCGGCTACCGACCGCGCGAGGACGATCCGGCGCGGACGGCGTTCCTGCGCGATCTCCGCGACGTGCAGGCGCAGGTCCGCTCCCTCCACGCCAAGCTGTTCTACCGCCCGCTGCTGGAGGCGCACGCCTCGGTCCGGGCCGAGCACGCCGGCCTGACGCTCCCGCACGAGGTCCGGGCCATCGGCGAGGAGGCCGCGCTCACGCGGCTGGAGGCGCTCGGCTTCCGGGACGCGCGGGCCGCCCTCCGGGACGTGCGCGCGTTGACCTCGGGCGTGTCGCGGCGCGCCACGACGCTCCGCGCCGTCCTCCCCGCGATGCTGCACGTCCTCCAGGACAGCCCCGACCCCGACGGCGGCCTCCGGGTCTTCCGCACGCTCGTCGAGACCCACGGGCGGACGTCGAAGCTCCTGTCGCACCTGCGCGACCACCCGCCGGCGGCGGCGTTCCTCGCCCGCGTGCTCGGCACCTCCGAGGTCGCCGGCGAGCTCCTGGTGTCGCAGCCGCAGGGCGTGGCGTGGCTCCGCGACGAGGAGCTGTGGGACACCAGCCGCAGCCGCGACGAGCTCGTGGAGATGGCGCTCGGACGGCTCCAGTGGCAGGACTTCGAGGCAGCGCTCCGTCGCTTCAAGCGTCACGAGCTCCTCCGCACCGTCCTCCGGGACGTCTCGGAGCGGGCGAGCGTCAGCATCGTGGGGGAGGAGCTCACCGCGCTCGGCGAGGCGTGCCTCGAGGCGGCGCTCGTGGCGGTGCTGCGCCAGGTCGCCGACGAGCTCGACACCGAGGTCGAGGAGCTGCCGGTCCGCATGGCGGTGATCGGGGTCGGCAAGCTCGGCGGCGCGGAGCTGCACTACGTGTCCGACCTCGACGTCCTGTTCGTGCACGAGCCCGCCGACGGGGCGGACGAGCAGGAGGCGAGCCAGCTGGCCCTGCGCATCGCCGAGCGGGTGATGCGGTCGTTGTCGGCCATCACGGCCGAGGGCACCGCGTTCGAGGTGGACGCCGACCTCCGCCCGGAGGGCCGCTCGGGACCCCTGTCACGCACGCTCGGGTCCTACCAGGCCTACCACGAGCGGTGGGGCGAGCCGTGGGAGCGCCAGGCCCTCCTCAAGGCGCGACACGCCGCCGGCGACGCGGCGCTCGGGCAGCGCTTCATCGCGTGGTCGCAGTCCCTCGCGTACGCCGAGGGCTTCGACGAGTCGGAGCTGGTCGCGATGCGCAAGATGAAGGCACGCATCGAGCGGGAGCGCGTGGACCGTCGCAACGACCCCAAGCGCAACCTCAAGCTCGGACCGGGCGGGCTGTCCGACGTCGAGTGGACGGTGCAGCTCCTCCAGCGGCAGCACGGGGCCGACGTGCCGCTCGTGCGCACGACCAACACGATGACCGCGCTCGACGCTCTCCAGGACGCGTCGCTCCTCGAGCACCGTCACGCCGCCTGGATGCGCGAGGGCTACCGGCACCTGTCGACGGTCCGGAACCGCCTCTACCTCCTGCGGCAGCGCAACGTCGACGTCCTTCCGAAGACCGCCGACGTCACCGAACGCCTCGCCCGCAGCCTCGGCTACGGCCGCGGCGGGCGCCAGGAGTTCGAGGAGGACCATCGCCGGCACACGCGTCACATCCGGCGCGTCACCGAGCAGGTGTTCTACGACGCCGACCCGGAGTTCCGGGTGCCGGGCGCCTAGTCAGTCGCGGAACCAGCGCTCGGCGCGGAGTCCCCGGAGCATGCGGGGGATGGTCCGCCACGACCGCACCGGACGCAGCGCCTCGACGAGCGCCGGCAGGACGTCCTCGGCACCACCGCGGATCGTGCCGTCCACGTCGCCGAGCTCGGCGACCGGGTTGATCTCCCACACCGAGGCGCCGCAGCGACGGGCCGTCCCCGGCAGTCGGGCCGCCGGGTACACCTCCGCACTCGTGCCGACCACCAGCAGCACGTCGCAGTGCCGGAGCGCGTGCTCGGCGCGGCGGAACGGCGCCTGCGGCAGCTGCTCGCCGAACAGCACGACGTCGGGCTTGAGCACGTCGCCGCAGGTGGGGCAGCACGGGACCGGGTCGTCGGCGAGGTGCTCGACGTCGCTGCGGTCGAACGTGTGGCCGCCGTCGAGGCAGCTGAGGGTGCGGTCGGAGCCGTGCAGCTCGATGACCCGCGCGTTGCCGGCGCGCTGGTGGAGCCCGTCGATGTTCTGGGTGACGACGGCGGTCACGGCACCCACGGCCTCCAGGGCGGCGATCGCGGTGTGGGCGGGGTTCGGCACGGCCGCGTCGAGCGTCCGGCGGAGCTCGCGCAGGAACCCCCAGACCTTCGCGGGGTCGGCGCGCAGTGCGGCGATCGAGGCGTACTCGGCGGGGTCGTAGCGGGTCCAGAGCCCGCCCTGTCCACGGAACGACGGCACCCCGCTCGCGATCGAGACGCCGGCGCCGGTGAACACCACCGTGCCGCGGGCGCTGCGACGCAGCGCGTCGGCGAGACGGTCGAGGTCGGCGTCCGCCACGGTCACGCGTCCCCGTCGAGCTCGCCGCGGACGACCTCGGCGAGGAGGTCGAGGCCGACGGCGCCTGCCGCCAGCACGTCGGCGTGGAACCGCTGCAGGGAGAAGGCGTCGCCCTGGCGGCCGCGTCGCTCCTCCCGCAGGTCGAGGATGGCGTGCTCGCCGATCTTGTAGGTGATGGCCTGTCCCGGGTAGCCCAGGTACCGGGTCGCCTCGGACTCGGCGTAGTCGGGGTCGAGGAAGGCGAGGTCGGTCAGCATCTCGACGGCCAGCGCGTGGCTCCACCGCTCACCCGGGTGGAACCGCGCGTCCTCGGGGATGGACAGACCGAGGTGGCACCCGATGTCGATCACGACCCGGCAGGCACGGAGCATCGAGGACGCCAGGTAGCCGAGGACGTACATCGGGGCGTCCAGGAACCCGAGCTCGTCCATGAGCCGCTCGGCGTAGAGCGCCCAGCCCTCGCCCGTCCCCGACTTCCACTGGATCGAACGGTGGAGCCGCGACAGCCGTTCGCGCATGGTGATGCCGAGCGCCACCTGGAGGTGGTGGCCCGGGAAGCCCTCGTGGTAGGCGGTGCTGACCTGGTCCCACAGGGGGAACGGGATGCGCTCGCCGAGGGCCCACCAGATCTGGCCCGGCCGTGACAGGTCCTCGCTCGGGGACCGGTACCAGGCGCCGAGCGGCGAGCCGGGGGCGGCCAGCCGGACGTCCACCGCGCGGATCTCGTCGGGCACGTGGAAGTGCGTCCCCGAGAGCCGGTCGATGGCGACCCGCTGGCGCTCGAGCATCTCGTCGACGAACGCCGCCGGGGTCCCCGCGGCCGCCGCGGGGTCGGTGCGGAGCCGCTCGACGACGCCCCGGAGGTCCGCGTCCGGGGCGATCTCCCGGGCGACCGAGACCATGCGGTCCCGCAGCTCGTGGACCACGTCCCAGCCCCACGCGTAGGTCGCGTCCAGGTCGATCTCGCGGCCGAGGTGGGAGGCGGCCTCCACGGCGTACCGCTCGCGTCCGACCCCGTCCTCCTCCGGCGCGGTCGGCAGGTAGTCCCGCTCGAGCCAGTCGGCGGCCTCGAGGTTGGCACGGCGGGTGACCTCGAGCCCCTCCCGCAGGTCGTCGGCGAGCCCGGCGTCGTCGCCGTCGTACTCCGCCACGAGCACGCAGAACGTCCCCGTCGGGGCGACCGAGGCGCGCAGCTGCCCCATGACCGATCGCACCTGCCGGGCCGCGACGAGGTCGCCGCGGGCCAGGCCCTCGGCGACGGACTCGCGCCACCCGCCGATGAAGTCGTCCATCGCGCGCAGGCGCGAGGCCACGTTGCGCCACCCCTGGGGGGTCGAGCGGTCCTGTCCGTCGATGCCCTCGCGGACGTCGGCGACCGACGAGGCGATGTGCGCGATGTCGGTGCGGTGGGCGCCACGCTCGATCAGCTCCAGCCGGTCCTCGAGGAACGAGCCGAGCACCCGGACCGCGAGGCGGCTGTCCCGGTCGGTGGCCGGCGGGAGGCTCGCGAGCTCGTCGCGCGTGCCGCGCAGGAGCTCCGCGAGCGCCGCGACCCCACCGGGCGACCGGTCGTCGAGCCGGTCGTCGAAGCCGTCGATGCCGAACGCCGTCGCCGTGAGCGGTCGGTGCGAGGCGAACCCCTCGACGAGGCGGTCGCTCAGGTCGAACACGGGATGACGCATCGGCAGGAACCCCCCACGGTGTCGCGGGTCGCCGGCCGACCCCGGCGAGGCAGTCTACGGCCGTCCGCCCCGGCCTCCGGGGCTCGGGTCCGGCGTGCGCCGGTAGCATCCCGGCCGGTCGAGCGCTGGAGCCCGGATGTGGCGTGAGGGGTACGTGCCAGGCGGCGACACCCGGTTCTGGGTGCGCGCCCTGGGGCACGGCGACGACCTCGTCGTCCTCCTCCACGG
>JAHWKB010000186.1 GCA_019348115.1 Actinomycetota bacterium
CCTCCCGGTCGTTGACCAGGAGGAGAAGGACCGAGACGACGGTGAAGCAGACCGAACGGGACGCGATCGAGCAGCTGGCTCAGCTGCTCGACGGCGTGCTGCCCGCGGACGCCACCGACGCCCCGGTCCGGCGTCTCGCCACCCTCGCCACCACCGTCACCGGGTGCGAGACGGTCGAGCGTCCGTCGGCCGCCGTCCGCGCGTCGCTGCGGACCCAGCTCGTTGCGGACATCGAGGCCAGCAAGGTCACCCCGATCGACCGCGTCCGTGACGCGGTGTGGGACCGCACGGCCGGCGTCCGCAACTCGGCCCGCGCCGCCGTGGCCAGCGCGGTCGCCGCCGGCATGCTCGGCTCCGCCGGCGTCGCCGCGGCCGCCCAGCAGGCCGTCCCCGGCGACGCGCTGTACGGCGTGAAGCGCGCCACCGAGTCGGTGCGTCTGAGCCTCGCGAGTGGGCTCCGCGAGGAGGCGAGCGTGCACCTCAGGCTGGCCGAGGAGCGCCTCGAGGAGCTCGAGGACGGCGCCCACCGCATGTCGGTGGACGAGACCGTCGACACCCTCCAGCGCATGGACGCCTCCAGCGTCGCCGCCAGCGACACCCTCATCCAGGCGGTCCTCGACGGCGAGGACGCCGGCGTCCTCGCGGAGCTCGTGCGCTTCACCGAGCGCCAGCGCGCCGGCATCATCGGTCTCTACGACGTCCTCCCCGCCGCGGCCAAGCCGTTCGTCGACGCGTCCCTCGACGTCCTGCGCCGCATCGACGTGGACGTGGCCGCCACCATGGGGCCGTGCGGCGTCTGCGATCAGATCGCGTCCGGCGCCGACGTCACGGCCGTCACGCCCGGCGACGGCGTCGACGCCCTCACCTGCGACTGCCTGGGCCCGACGGCCCCACCGCCGCCCCCGCGCGAGCAGGGCGTCATGGCGCCGTCGGACCCGTCCGCCGCGCCCGTCGACGGCACCGCCGACGACGAGCCGGCGCCCACGGGGTCCACCGGGACGACCCCGGACCTCGTCCCCCCGCTTCCCGGCCGGCTCGACGACCTCGGCGACGCGGTCGACGACGTCATCGGCGGGATCGATGGCCTCTCCGACAGCACCACCGGGACGTTCGACGACGTCACGCCCCTCCCGGTCGTGCCCGGCGCCGAGGGCGGGAACGACGTCGACGACCTCGGCGGCCTGCTCGAGACCGAGCTCCCCTGAGCCGGCGCCCCACGCCTCACCGGGTCGCCGCCTCGAGGCTCTGCCGCGTGGCGTCGGAGACGACCGCGGGTCCTCCGAGGACGTAGGCGGTCGTGCCGGTGCCGGCGAGGTAGGCGCGGACGCCTGGCTCCACGGCGCCCGTCCCGGTCGTCAGGAGCACCGGCGCACCGCGCGTGGCGGCGAGCGCCCCGCCCGTCACGGCGTCCGGCCACTTGAACCCGTTGGCGAGCGAGACCGCCGTGGGCGAGGAGCCGAAGTGGCGCCGCGCGATCGCGACCGAGGTCTCCACCCGGCTGGCGCCGGCGTCACGCGTGATCGTCAGGTCGCGCCCGACGAGGAGACCGGCGGCACAGGTCCGCAGCGCGTCCTCGACCGCGGGAGCGATCGCCTTCGTGCCGCCGGCGAGGTGGAGCGTCCTGACGGTCCGCTGCGACCGGATCCAGTCGCACGTCGCGTCCGGCACCGAGTCCTGCCCCACGTACACCAGTGGCAGGCCGCGCGCCGCGGCCGCCGCCGCGAGCGGCAGGGCGTCGGCGAAGGTGTCGCCCCGTGCCACGAGCGCCGCCGTGGCGTTCGACCTGCCGATGATCGCGTCCGCGAGGGCCGCCGCAGTCGCGGCGTCGTCGGCGCCGGCGACGCGGACGACGTCGTGGCCCCGCGATCGCAGCTGGTCCTCGACCGCGGTGGAGATCCCGATCGCCGCCGACCCGGGGAGGATCACCTGCCCGCCGTCGGGGAGGAAGCGGTCGAGCTCCTCGGCGGCGGCGGGGTGGAGCCGGTCGCGCCCCGTCAGGACCATCGCGGTGGCCCCGCCGTGGAGGAGACCCGCGGCGGGGAGGGTCACCACCCAGCCACGGTCGCCGGGCGCGTCGGCCGGCACGAGGACGACGCGGTCGACGGCGGGACCGCGCCCGCCCGGGTGCGCCTCGTGACCGACGGCCTGGGCGGTCCCCACCCGGTCCGGCCCGTGGAGTCGGACCGACCGCTGGGTGACCGCCCGGTCGAGCCGGACACGACCACGGCCGACGGCAGGGTCGAACGTCACGCCGGTGATCGGGGCAGCGGCGCTCAGCACGCGTCCCCGCAGCTGCAGCCCCTCGAGGTGCGGCTGGTCGGCGGCGACGAGCGTCGCGATCGCGGACACCACCGGTGCGGCGGCGCTCGTCCCCGTGACGTTGCAGTACCCCCCGGGGCACACCGTCAGGAGCCCCACCCCCGGCGCGGCCACGTCGACCCACGATCCGCGGTTGGACCCGGACCAGAGACGGTCCCTCTGGTCGGTGGCGGCGACGCCGACCACGAACGGGAGGGCGGCCGGGTAGGCAGGGGCGGTCGACCCGTCGTTCCCCGCGGCCGCCACGACCAGCGTCCCACGCGACACGGCGTAGCGGACCGCGGCCGCCTCGGTGGCCGACGCCCGGGTGCCGGAGAACGAGAGGTTCACGACCCGGACCCCGGCGTCGGCGAGCTCCACGAGCGCCCGTGACCAGCGCGGGGAGATGAGGCACGCGCCTGCCTCCGGCACGCCGGCCTGGACGGCGACCACGCCGATCGAGAACCCGACCGAGGACACGCCGGCACGGTTGTCGGTGCCGGCGGCCGCGATGCCGGCGACGAACGTGCCGTGCTCGCTGTACCGGGCGTCGCGGGGACAGCCGGGCGCGAACCGCTCCACGCCGGGCTTGCCGTCGCGGCGGAACAGCACGCCCGCGAGCTCGGGGTGGCCCGCGTCGAACTGCGTGTCGATCACGCCGACCCGGGCGCCGCGGTTCCCGCGCTCGACGCTCCATCCCCCCCGCGCACCGATGCGGTCGAGATGCCACTGCTCCGCCCGGCGGGGGTCGTTGGGGTCGTAGGCGGGCACGCGGACGGGGACGCGGGCGGCGGAGGCGACCTGCGGCAGGCGGTCGAGCGCGGCGGCGACCGTCGCCTCCGTCCCGTCCGCGACCTCGACGGTGAGCCACCGCGCCAGCGCGGGGTCGCTGCTCGTCGGGAAGGCCGGGAGCACCTTCTCCACACCGGCGACGGCGTCGAGGGCGGCCACGACGGGAGCGCGCCGGGTGCCGTCGGCGAGCTCGACCTCGAGCATGCCGGGCCAGACGGTCGCGGGGGGCGCCGTCTGCGGCCGGGCCGCCGCGGCGGGGGCAGCGGGGCCGACGACGGCCAGGATGAGGAGCAGGGCGGCGAGCGGACGGCGCATCGGGGGACCTCGGTGCCAGGGCCCCACCGGCGGGGCCGCTGCCCCCCCTTCGGCTAGTTCTTTGTATCTAGTTATAAAGAAGTATGAAGACCTATCAAGTCAGGCGCAGAGCGCGCAGCCGCCCGGTGTCGAGAGCGCCTACCGCGCACGCACGGCGGGGGTACGGACCAGGGGCTGCGCTAGAAGAAGACCGAGCGCCGGCCCATGAGGTTGCGGTACAGCATCTGCTGGATGGTGTCCCGCACCCGGTCCGTGAGGTCGAAGACCGCCATCGGGTCGTCCGCGGCGTCCGGGCCGTAGTCGGTCGTGTCGATGGGCTCGCCGTACTCGATGTGCCACTTCGTCGGCAGCGGCAGGAGCGACAGCGGGCCCAGCACGGGCGCAGCGAACATCTGCGCCACGATCGGGAAGTACGGGAAGCCGAGGAGGCGAGCCAACACCCGGACGTCGTAGACCAGCGGGTAGATCTCCTCGCTGCCGACGATCGCCGTCGGGATGATCGGCACCTGGGCCCGCAGCGCCGTGGCCACGAACCCGCCGCGGCCGAACCGCTGGAGCTTGTAGCGGTCGCGCCACTGCTTGCCGACGCCCTTGAAGCCCTCCGGCCAGACCGCGACGAGCTCGCCGGCGGCCAGCAGCCGGTCGGCGTCGTCGCCGGCGGCGAGCGTGGCGCCGGTCTTGCGACCCAGGTGCCCGATGAACGGCGAGCGGAAGACCAGGTCGGCACCGAGCTCGCGGGCGTGACGCCCCGTCGCCTCGAAGATGTCGAGCCGCGTCATCACCGCGTCCGCCGGGAGGGTGCCGGCGTGGTTCGCCACCACGAGCCCGCCGCCGGCCGGGAGGTTCCCGGTCCCGCTGTTGGACACCCGCCAGTAGTAGCGGTGGAGCGGACGCAGGAGCGGCATCATGACGTGGGTCGTGAAGTCGGCGTCGAAGCCGAACTCATCGACCTCGTAGTCGCCCGTCAGCCGCCGACGGGCGAAGGAGACGACCTCCTTCACGTGGTCGAGCCACTCGTCGCCGAGGACGTCGCGGAGCCCCTCGAAGAGCTCGACGCTGCCGCGCGGCCGCTCGGGGCGGGTCGCCGCCTCCTCGGGGCCGGGCGCGTCGTCGGCGTGGATGCGGCAGAAGCCGTCGGAGACGGCGTAGTTGCGGCACGGGCGCCCGTCCGCGGTCGTCGCCTCACAGCGGGGGCGCGCCCCGCTGGCGGCCCGAGCGGCCCGCTGCTCGTCCATCGAGATCACGCGTGCGTCCGTGGTGGCCATCCCCGCCCCCCTCACGTCGAGCGCCGGGCGGCGATGAACCGCTCCTGGCCCTTGCGCTGGATGAAGTCGTAGAGCTCGCGCTCCCAGCGGACGACCTCGTCACGGTCGACGATGCCCTCGATCCGTCGCCGCGCGATGAAGTCCTCGAAGGCGGCGCGGGCCGAGTAGCGCGGCTCGAAGCCGAAGTCGTTGCGCAGCCGCGCGATGTCGCCGACGCGCCCGAACTGCAGGAACCGCAGCTGCTCGGGCGAGAAGTCGATGCGCTTGCTGCGCTTGAC
>JAHWKB010000187.1 GCA_019348115.1 Actinomycetota bacterium
AGTGCACGCCCTCGGTGCCGTGCACGTGGCTGTCGCCGAACAGCGACTGCTTCCAACCGCCGAACGAGTGGAACGCCATCGGCACCGG
This sequence comes from Actinomycetota bacterium, assembly GCA_019348115.1. GTDB lineage: Bacteria > Actinomycetota > Nitriliruptoria > Nitriliruptorales > Nitriliruptoraceae > JAHWJY01. The sequence continues at coordinate 89 of JAHWKB010000187.1, forward strand.
GATCGGCACGTTGATGCCGACCATCCCGACCTCGATGTCGTGCTGGAAGGCGCGGGCCGCCCCACCGTCGTTGGTGAAGATGGCGGTGCCGTTGCCGTAGGGGTTGGCGTTGACGAGGTCGATCGCCGACCGGGCGTCGTCGGTCCGGACGACCGACAGCACGGGGCCGAAGATCTCGTCGCGGTAGACCGACATGTCGGTACCCACGTGGTCGAGGAGCGACGGCCCGAGCCAGAACCCGCGCTCGTCGCCCGCGACGTCGTGGGCACGGCCGTCGACGGCGAGCTCGGCCCCCTCGTCCACGCCGGCGTCGAGGTAGCCGGCGACACGGTCGCGGTGGGCGCGGGTGATGAGCGGGCCCATGTCGCTGTCGGGATCGGTGCCGGCGCCGACGCGCAGCTTCGCGATCCGCTCCTCGAGCAGCGGACGCAGCCGGTCGCCCACGTCGCCGACGGCGACGACGACGGAGATGGCCATGCACCGCTCCCCCGCCGAGCCGTAGGCCGCGGACACGGCGGCGTCCGCGGCGAGCTCGAGGTCCGCGTCGGGGAGGACGACCATGTGGTTCTTCGCCCCGCCGAGCGCCTGGACGCGCTTGCCGTTCGCGCTCCCGGTCTCGAACACGTGCTTCGCCACCGGGGTCGAGCCGACGAAGCTGACGGCGCGCACGTCGGGATGCCGCAGGAGGCCGTTGACCGCGACCTGGTCGCCCTGGAGGACGTTGAACACCCCGTCGGGGAGCCCCGCGTCCGCCCACAGCTCCGCCAGCCTGATCGCGACCGACGGGTCGCGCTCGGAGGGCTTGAGGACGAACGTGTTCCCGCACGCGATGGCGACGGGGAACATCCACATCGGGACCATCGCGGGGAAGTTGAACGGCGTGATGCCCGCCACCACGCCGAGCGGCTGGCGGATCGACCAGCTGTCGATCGCGGACGACACGTTCTCGCTGAACGCGCCCTTCAGGAGGTGCGGGATCCCGCACGCGAACTCGACCACCTCGAGCCCGCGCTGCACCTCGCCGCGGGCGTCGTCGAGGGTCTTGCCGTGCTCGCGCGTGATCGCCGCCGCGAGCTCGTCGAGGTGCCGCGCCACGAGCTCGCGGTAGGCGAACAGCACCGACGCGCGCCGGGTCAGCGCGGCGTCGCGCCACTCCGGGAACGCCGCCGACGCGGCGGCCACGACCCGGTCGACGTCCTCGTCGTCCGCCAGGGCCAGCTCGGCCACGACCTCCCCCGTGGCGGGGTCGGTGACCTCGCTGCGGCGTCGGGCGTCGGGCACGACCGGGCGGCCGTCGATCCAGTGGCCCAGCACGTCCACGCGCGGGCTCCTCTGCGGTCGGGGGTGGATGGGGGATGTCGCCGTGGGCGTCGCGGGGGGACCACGCGACGCCCACGGCGGCCGGTCAGCTCTTGGCGCGCGTGAACAGGTCGTTGTAGAGGATCTCGGCGTCACCGGTGTCCTCGAGGAAGAACAGATCCGCGTCGTCCGGCGGGTAGATCGCCGGGTCCTCGAGGATCTCCGGGAGGATGTGCTCCTCCGCCGCCGCGTTCGGCGAGCCGTAGTAGTTCCAGTTGGTCAGCTGGGCGCCGTTCTCGGCGTCCAGGAGGAAGTTGATGAAGGTGTGGCCGGTGCACGGGTGCGGCGCGTCCGCGAGGACGGCCATCGTGTCGACCCACTTCGTCGCTCCCTCGAGCGGGATGAGGTAGCGGTACTGGTCCGGGTTCTCGGCCTCCGCGAACGCCGCGAAGTAGTTGCCGCTGAACCCGTGCGAGATCGCGACCTCGCCCGAGAGCAGCAGGTCGGTGTAGAGGTTCGAGTCGAACGCGGCGATGTGCTGCTTCGCCTCCGCGATGAGGTCCGACGCCTCCTGCAGCTCCTCGTCGCTCGTGGTGTTCGGCGAGTAGCCGAGGTAGTAGAGGGCCGCCGCCATCGTCTCGCGGGGGTCGTCGAGGAGCGCGATCTGGCCGGAGTACTGCGACGCCGTCTCGGGATCGAAGATCAGGTCCCAGGACGCCTCGACGTCCTCACCCACGACCGCGGTGTCGACGCCGAGGCCCGTGGTGCCCCACTGGTACGGCAGCGAGAACTGGTTGCCCGGGTCGAACGGCGGGTCGGCGAACTCGTCGGCGACGTTGACGTGGTTCGGGATGGCGTCCTTGTCGAGCGGCAGGAGGATGCCCTCCTCACGCATGATGTTGACCATGTAGTCGGACGGCACGATCACGTCGTAGCCGGAGCCGCCGCTCTGGACCTTGGCGAGGAGCTCCTCGTTCGAGGGGTAGTAGTCGGAGGTCACGGACACGCCGTGCTCCTCCTCGAACTGGGTGATCAGCTCGGGATCGATGTAGTCGGACCAGTTGTAGAAGACGAGGTCGCCGTCGGTCTCGCCCTCCTCGCACTCGGCCGTCGCAGCGGCCTCCGTGGCGGTCGAGGTCCCGTCGGACGTGGGATCGTCGGCTGCGTCGCCGCCGACCTCGCGTCCGCAGGCGGTGAGCCCCACCGTCAGGACGGCCAGCCCGGCCGCCAGTCTGTTGATCCTCATGTGCTTCTCCTCGTTGTTCGGTCGGTCAGTCGTTGCGTTGGCGTTGGACGATCAGGGACGCGATCACGAGCAGCATCGAGCCGACGAGCATGACCACGGACACGGCGTTGATGAGGGGGGTGACACCGCGCCGCACGAGCCCGAAGACGTAGACCGGCAGGGTGGTCGAGCCGGGACCGGACACGAAGCTCGTGATGACGACGTCGTCGAGCGACAGGGTCAGCGCCAGGAGCGCCCCGCCGAGGACGCCGGGCGCGATGAGCGGGAGCGTGACGCGGCGGAACGCCTGCCAGCTGCTCGCGTACAGGTCCGCCGCGGCCTCCTCGAGCGAGCGGTCGAGGCCCGCGAGTCGGGCACGCACCACGATCGCGACGAACGAGATGTTGAACGCGATGTGCGACAGCGAGATCGTCCCGAGCCCGAGGTTGGGGCTCGTGCCGGTGGCGATGAGGATGAGGTCGAAGGCCTGGACGAAGAACAACAGCATCATCACGGCCATCGTCACGTCCGGGATGATGACCGGGAGGTAGAGGAGCCCGTCGAAGAGGCGCTGCCCGCGGTAGCGGAAGCGCTCGAGGCTGAGCGCGGCCGCGGTGCCGAGCACGGTCGCGACGGTCGTCGACACCGCGGCGACGATGAGCGAGTTCTTGAGCGAGCGCAGGACCGCCTGGTCCTGGAGGAGGTCGCGGTACCACCGCAGCGTCGGCTCCTGCCACACCCCGACGATGCGGTTGCTGTTGAACGACAGGACGACGAGCACGAGGATGGGGGCGTAGAGGAACGCGAAGACGAGCCACGCGTTGCCTGCCAGCAGCCGGTCGACCGCCCGCCGGGGATGTGCGGCGTCGGAGACCGGTCCGGACGAGGCGCCGGCGTCGAGCGCGCTCACAGGTTCTTCCCTCCGCTGCGGAAGTACAGGACCGCGGCGCCGAGCATGACCGCGAGGATGGCGAACGACAGCGCAGAGCCGAAGGGCCAGTCGCGGGCCGACAGGAACTGGCGGACGACGTAGCTGCCGATCATGGTCGTGCGCGACCCCCCGAGGATCTCGGGGGTCACGTACGCGCCGAAGCTCGGGATGAACACGAGGATGGAGCCGGCGATGACCCCGGGTCGCGACAGGGGCCAGGTCACCCGGCGGAAGGCCTGCCAGCCGGAGCCGTAGAGGTCGCGTGCCGCCTCGACGAGGCTGAAGTCGAGCCGTTCGATCGAGGCGTAGAGCGGCAGGATCATGAACGGCAGGAACCCGTAGACGAGGCCGAGGGTGATCGCGAACGGCGTGAACAGCAGCCGCACGTCGCCGAGCCCGATCCATCCGAGGACGCCGGACATCGGTCCGTCCGAGGCCAGGAGCACGCGCCAGGCGTAGGTCCGGACGAGGAAGTTCGACCAGAAGGGGATCATGACCAGCACGAGCAGCACGGCACGCAGCCGCGGCGGACGCGTCGCCAGGTAGTACGCCAGCGGGTAGCCCAGCAGCAGGCAGATGATGGTGGACAGCCCCGCGAGCCACAGCGACCGCCAGAAGATCTCGAGGACGAGCGAGTCAGCGAGGCGCTGGTAGGAGTCGAGGTTCCAGTCGCCGAGGATCGTGAGCCCGGTCCGCGACCGGGTCGCGAACGAGTACACGAGCACGATGCCGAGCGGGATGGCGAAGAACAGCACGAGGTAGGCGAGGCTCGGCGCACCGATGAGGAAGCCGCGGCGGCCGCGGCGGCGCTCTCCCTTCTCCTCCAGCCCCTCCGTCTCGGGCGCCAGGAGCCCGCTGTCCGGCTCGGGGCCGGCGTCGGGCGGCGTGGTGAGGGTCGACATCTAGTCCTCCAGCACCGCGAGGCTCGCCGGGGACCACCGGACGCGGACCGGCTCGCCGACCTCGACGTGCTCGATGCCGGGGGCGTTGCCCTGACGGACGGAGATCGACATCGGCGCACGGCCGCCCGCCGGCACGCTCACCTCGTAGAGGAGCGCGTTGCCGAGGAAGGTGCGCCGCTGCACCGTGCCGACCACCGCGTCGAGCGACGGGTCGCGCGGCGCGTCGCGTCGGACGATGCCGAGCTTCTCGGGGCGGATCGCGGCCGTGCGGTCGCCCCCCTGCGGCGCGTCGTCCGGGAGGCGGACGACCGTGCCGTCGGCGAGCCGACCGCTGCCGTCCGGCGCCACCGTGAGGTCGAGGAGGTTCGTGTCGCCGATGAAGTCGGCGACGAAGCGCGTCCGCGGGCGGTCGTAGATCTCGGTGGGCGCACCGATCTGGAGCACCCGGCCGGCGTCCATGA
>JAHWKB010000188.1 GCA_019348115.1 Actinomycetota bacterium
CGAGGCCGGTTACCGTTGACATCCGGCGAGGCACGGCGTGGAGGCCCACGATGAGGATCGGTGTCGTCACCTTCCCCGGATCGCTCGACGATCGGGACGCCTTGCGGGCGGCGGAGCTCGCCGGCGCGGAGGGTGTCGCGCTGTGGCATGCGGAGGACGACCTGCACGGCGTGGATGCGGTCGTCCTGCCGGGTGGCTTCAGCTACGGCGACTACCTGCGGTGCGGAGCCGTCGCCTTCCACGCCCCGGTCATGGACGCCGTGAAGCGCTTCGCCGCTGACGGCGGTCCGGTCCTCGGGATCTGCAACGGCTTCCAGATCCTGTGCGAGGCCGGGCTGCTGCCGGGCGCGCTGCTGCGCAACCAGGGCCTGCGTTTCACCTGCCGCCCCGTCGAGCTGGAGGTCGCCAACACCTCCACGCCGTGGACCGCCGGCTACGCGCCGGGCCAGCGCATCCGCATCCCGGTCAAGAACGGCGACGGCCGCTACTACGCGGACACGGTGACGCTCGATCGTCTCGAGGACCAGGGCCGGGTCGTCCTGCGCTACCGGGACAACCCGAACGGCTCCGAGCGCGACATCGCCGGGGTCTGCAACGAGGGCGGCAACGTGGTCGGTGTCATGCCCCATCCCGAGCACGCCGTCGACCCCCTGCTCCGGCGCGGCACCGACGGCCTCGCGATCTTCGCGTCGCTCCGGGCCGGCGCTCAGCCGCTCCAGCGTTCGCGGTAGCGGACGTCGTCGAGCTCGCGCCAGCCACGTGCGAGCGACCCCGACCGGCGGTCGCGGGCGGGGTGCCCGAGCGTGACCACGCCGATGGGGTGGACCCCCTCCGGGATGCCGAGCAGCTCGCGCAGCCCGTCGAGCCGGTGCACGCCGAAGAACCCGGCGGCCAGGCCCTCCTCGACCACGGTCAGCAGGAGCGCCATCAACGACGCTCCGATGTCGACGTGCCAGTACGGCACGGGCCAGGCGAGCTCCCCGTCCTCGCCGAGCTTGTCCGGCTCCTGGTAGCGCTCGTGGTACGCGCGCTCGTCGGCGCACGGCACGACGTGCACCGGGGCGAGCGACATCCACCGGTCGAAGCCCTGCTCGACGTAGTGGGACTCGCCGCCGAGCTCGGCGATCGCCGACCGCGTGCCCGGGGCGGTGACCACCACGAAGCGCTGACCCTGGCTGAACCCGGCGCTCGGCGCGCACCGGGCGGCGTCGATCACCCGGTCGACCGCCGCCGGATCGACCGGCTCCTGCGTGTAGTTGCGCACCATGCGCCGTCGGGCGATCGCCTCCTGCAACTCCATCCCGTACCTCCCGGTCGTCCCCGCCCCGCGGTGAGGCGGGTGATCGGCGGCACCGACGGTACGAACTCCCCGCGTCGTCCGGGCGCAGAGCGGTCGGGGCTAGAGTCCGGGCCATGTCGTCGACGTTCCCGCCCACGTTCCCGTCCCACGAGACGCTGACACCGCAGCGCGCCCGCGAGCTCGGCCACGAGCTCGGGCTGCGGGGCGACGAGTTCGACCGCATCGTGGACACGCTCGGGCGCATCCCCACCGTCTCCGAGCTCGGCATGTACTCGGTGATGTGGTCCGAGCACTGCTCGTACAAGTCCTCCAAGGTCCACCTGCGTGGGCTCGCCACCGAGGCGGCCTGGGTGCTGGCGGGGCCGGGGGAGAACGCCGGCGTCGTCGACGTCGGTGACGGGCTGGCCGTGGCCTTCAAGATCGAGTCGCACAACCACCCGAGCTACGTCGAGCCCTACCAGGGCGCCGCGACCGGCGTCGGCGGCATCCTCCGCGACATCTTCACCATGGGGGCCCGCCCCATCGCGGTCATGGACCCGCTCCGCTTCGGCGACCCCGGGGGGTGGACCGACGGGGCGGGTCGCGAGCGCCCCGTGGACGCCTTCCAGCGTCACCTCATCGACGGGGTCGTGCGCGGCGTCGGCGGCTACGGCAACTGCGTCGGCGTGCCCAACATCGGCGGCGAGACCGTCTTCGACGACTGCTACGCCGGCAACCCGCTCGTGAACGTGCTCGCCGTCGGGGTGATGCCGAAGGACCGGCTGCAGCTGGCCGTCGCCGAGTCGCCGGGCGACGTCGCGGTCCTCCTCGGCTCCGGCACGGGCCGGGACGGCATCGGTGGCGCGTCGGTCCTCGCGAGCCAGGAGTTCGACGCCGGCCTCGAGGACAAGCGGCCCAACGTGCAGGTCGGCGATCCCTTCGCCGAGAAGCTGCTGATCGAGTGCTGCCTCGAGCTCTACGACCGTGACCTCCTGTCCGGCATCCAGGACATGGGCGCCGCCGGCATCGCCTGCTCGACCTCCGAGATGGCCTCGAAGGCGTCGATGGGCATGCACGTCGACCTCTCCCGGGTCCACCTGCGCGAGCCCTCGATGGAGTCGTGGGAGATCCTCTGCTCCGAGTCGCAGGAGCGCATGCTGGCGCTCGTGTCGCCCGACCGTCTCGACGAGGTGCTGGCGATCGCCGAGAAGTGGGGCGTGCCCGCGTCGGTCGTGGGAGAGGTCGTCGAGGGCAGCGACCTCGTCCTCCGACGCGACGGCGAGACCATCGCCGAGATCCCCGCCCGGTCGCTCGCCGATGAGGGCCCGACCTACGAGCGTCCCACGGCGCGCCCCGGCTGGCTGGCGGACTACGCGGCCGCCGACGCCGAGTCCCTGCAGCTGCCGGGCGACGACGTCGAGGCCTTCGTCCTCGGCTTCCTCGCGTCGCCGAACGTCGCGTCGAAGGCGTGGGTGTACGAGCAGTACGACTCGCTCGTGCTGTCGGGCACCGTGCTGGCGCCGGGCATGGGCGACGCCGGCGTGGTGCGCCTGCCCGGATCGCGCAAGGCCGTGGCGGTGGCCACGGACGGCAACGGTCGGTGGTGCGAGCTCGACCCCCGCGAGGGGACCCGGCGCATCGTCGCCGAGGCGTTCCGGAACGTCGCCTGCGTCGGCGGCCGGCCGCTCGCCACGACCAACTGCCTCAACTTCGGCAACCCCGAGCGGCCCGAGATCATGTGGCAGTTCGCCGAGTCCGTGGCCGGGCTCGGCGAGGCCTGCGACGCCCTCGGGATCCCGGTGACGGGCGGCAACGTGTCGCTCTACAACGAGACCCGGCCGTCCCCCGACGCCGACCCGCAGGCGATCTTCCCGACCCCGGTCGTCGGCGTCCTGGGTGTGCTCGAGGACGCCCAGCACGCGGTCGACATCGGCTTCGAGGACGAGGGCGACATCATCTTCCTCCTCGGTACCCCGACCGCGCCGGGCCTGGCGGGCTCGGAGTTCCAGCGCCACCTCGGTGGACCGCTGGGCGGCCGGCTCGCGCGGGTGGACCTCGACGCCGAGGCGGCCCTGGCCGAGGTCCTGGTCGAGGCGGCGCGCCAGCGGCTGCTGCACTCGGCCCACGACGTGTCCTCCGGCGGCATGGTCGTGAACCTCGTCGAGTCGTGTCTCGCCGGCGACATCGGGGTCACTTTCCACGAGGGCGACGGGCTCCCCCCGGCGCAGGCGCTGTTCAGCGAGTCGCCCGGCCGCGTGGTGGTCACCGTCCCGTCGCAGAGCGTGCCGGCCTTCGCCCGCCTGTGCGCCGACGCCGACGTGCTGATGCGTGACGCCGGCACCGTCGGTGGCGACCGTCTGGTGATCGGTGACCTCCTCGACCTGGACCTCGAGGACGTGCGCGAGGCGTACGGGTCCGGGCTCGCACGGGCGCTCGGCGAGGACGAGACCGACCTCCGCTGACCCGTCCGGGCACGGTCGCTGTCCGACCGGCCGGTGTGCGTCGCCGGGTCCGCCCCCCGCACTCCCCGACCATGGCACCGCACGGGAGCCGGTGCCCTCCCCTCCCTCTCACGAGGACACCCCGTGACGACGTCCCCCCGCCCCTCCCCGTCCGAGCTCGCCTCCCGCGACCCGGCCGAGCTCACGACGACCGAGCTGCTGATCGCGAGCCGTCTACCGCTCTCCGAGACCGGCGACCCCGACCGGGCCGCCCGGGCCCGGCGGCTCGCCCGGCTCTACCTCGAGCGTCGCCAGCGGCGGGTGCGGCAGCAGCGACACGCCGGCTGAACCCGGCCGGGCGACCGGCGGCCCGTACACTTCCGGCCACCGCCCCCAGCTCCCGAGCTGGACCAGCCGTCCAGGAGCCCCGCGTGGCCCAGCGCCGCCTCCTCCCCCTCCTCCCGACCGAGCCGGAGGTGCTGCCGGCGGACGTCGACCTCGCCGCCCTCGGTGAGGGACCGCGCGAGGAGTGCGGGGTGTTCGGGCTGTACGCGCCGGGCGAGGACGTCGCGACGCTCACCTACTACGGCCTCTACGCCCTCCAGCACCGTGGCCAGGAGTCGGCCGGCATCGCGGTCTCCGACGGACAGCGCATCGTCGTCCACAAGGACATGGGACTCGTCAACCAGGTCTTCCGCGACTCCGGCCTCGCGGCGATGACCGGTCACCTCGCCATCGGCCACTGCCGCTACTCCACGACGGGGTCGAGCTCCTGGGCCAACGCCCAGCCGCAGTACGCCGAGACCCCCGAGGGCAACGGCGTCGCCCTGGGACACAACGGCAACCTCGTCAACACCCTCGAGCTCGCCCGCAAGCTCGACGTCCCCGCCACGAACGACTCCGACGTCATGTGCCGCCTGCTGGCCCGTGACGCCGAGCCGTCGGTGATGGACGCCATCGCCGGCATCGCACCCGAGCTCACCGGCGCGTTCTCCGTGGTGTGCATGGACGAGGAACGGCTGTACGCCTTCCGCGACCGCGACGGGGTGCGCCCGTTGGTGATCGGCCGCCTCCCCCGTGGCGGCTGGGTCGTCGCCTCCGAGACGGCCGGCCTCGACATCGTCGGGGCGGTGTACGTCCGTGACGTCGAGCCCGGCGAGATCGTGGCGATCGACCAGGACGGCA